>NZ_JBSRVI010000083.1:0-240398 GCF_055134445.1 Arcticibacterium sp. | reverse complement strand
GTTTTGGAAATGCCTTCAAAGAAATTGGTGATTGTATAGATAAAATTGCCCACGAAGAAATCACAGCAAACCCGAATATTATATTCACGGAAATACTCCATGTTCCAAATCCTAAACTCGGTAATGTCTTGAGCAGAAAGCAGGCTCTGGACTATGAAATGAACTTTCTTTCTAAAAACTCAAATGCTTCTAAAGTTAGCCTGAGAGACATACACATATGTCTAGAGAACAATACCCTATACCTAAAGCATACCAAAACTGGTCAATATATTATACCTAGACTTAGTAATACACATAACGTAGACCAAAATTCACTGCCCGTGTATAAGTTTCTTTTCGACTTCCAGTACCAAGCCAAAGACAGAAGCTTAAAGTTCCAATGGCCAGAGACTATCAAAGAGCACTCTTTTTTCCCTCGTGTTTCCTATAATGGCGTTATTTTAAGTTTAGCAACATGGAAACTTGATTCTCATGATTTAAAAACACTTTCAAAGGTTATATCTGAAGTTGATTTCTTCGGTTGGAAACAAGCCATTAAACTGCCAGATTTATTTGTGATTTCGGAAGGGGATAACGACTTATACATTAACACCAACAGTTCCTTTCTTATGAAGCTGTTCTTAGACACAGTTAAAAGCAAAAAGGACATTATCCTTAAAGAATTTCTTTTTGATGAGAGTATTCCTGTAAAGTCTGCCGAAAACCTACCAAAAGTAAACCAATTTGTGGCTAGTATTATTAAGCGAAGACCCAACTTCAAAACACCAAACGACCGTAACTTTTCTACAGAAAACGCTTTCGTATTTTTCCCGGAAATAAAGCATCCTGAAGTTAAGAAGTGGTTATATATTAAGCTCTATTGTCCTCCAAGCTCTGTTGATGACATTTTTGAAACAAACCTTTCCGATTTAATAGAAAAAGGGCTCGATGAAGGATTAATTGATAAATGGTTTTTTATTAGGTATCGGGATCCTGACTTCCATTTAAGACTTAGGTTTCATTTAACGGAAGACCATATTTCATTTATAAAACTACTCCAAGACGCTATTGATGCTTTACAGCAACTTGGACACGTTTGGAAATTAGAGAATGACCATTATATAGCTGAAATAGAAAGGTACTCTACACTCGGCATAAAAGTGGCAGAAGACCTCTTCTTCCGAGACAGCATGGCTTACTTAATGTTTATAAAAAATATTGAGCCCGAAATAAAAGAAAACACAAGATGGCTTTATGCCTTAAGAGCCGTAGACGACTTATTGGAAATTTTCAATTTTTCGTTAAAAGAGAAACTTAATCTCATTACCTCTTTTAGAGAAGGCTTTTTTATAGAATATGGTATAAACCCATCAAAGAAAAGGCAGATTGATAAACTGTACCGTGAAAATAGAGAAGAGATTAATGCTTACCTTTCAAAAAAATCTGTCCTAACAGAGCATATCTTGGAAGTTAGAAAAAATGGACTTTCAAGTTTTAAAATAGACCCAATCACAGATAAAGAATTCGTCTTTGGACTGACACATATGTCCGTTAACAGAACCGTAACTATTCAGCCTCGTTTACACGAGTTCCTGATTTACGATTTTTTATTCCGAGAATATCAATCGCAAATAGCACGCTTAAAAAAAAAGTAATTGATTGATTATTGTAGCATCTTGCTCTCTAACATCTCAAAAAATGTATCTCTATACGTAATTCCCAAAGGGATTTTGTCATTATCCGTTTGAAGCACTATTTCTCCACCATCTACATACTTTAAATGATTAAGAGAAACGATGAAAGATTTATGAGTTCTTATGAAATGCTCTTTTGGCAGCTTTTCTGCAAGCTCCTTCATGGTAAGAAGGGTAATTATCTGCTCTTTTTGTAAGGTGCAAATGGCGACATAATTTTTCAAAGACTCTATATATAGAATATTCTCAAACTTTACTTTGACGTATTTCCCTTTGTGCTCCGTCTTTACCATGATATAATCATTTAAAGACTCTGTCTTTTGACTTACAGAACTGGAGGCCAAAAATCTATTCTGAACACGCTGTACCGCTCTCAGGAAATCATCAAAAGGAATTGGTTTAGTTAAATAATCCACCACATCATACTTATATCCATCTATGGCGTACTCCGAATATGCTGTAGTCAAAACAATCTTTGTGTCTTTCTTTAGCATGTCCATAAAACTAAAGCCCGTCAAGTGAGGCATGTTTATATCAAGGAAAACCATATCCACATTATTCTCATTGACAAAAGACAATGCTTCTACTGGATTTTGGAAAGAAGCGATGTTTTCAATAAAGGAAAGCCTCTTAATATAATTTTCTAAAATTTTTATCGCCGCAGATTCGTCATCTACTATTACACTTGTTATCATTTTCCTGTTATTAGTATATAGAAAGCTTGTTGTCAATTAGTTTACAAGTCTAACTAGATAATTTATAAATTCCTATGTCAACTTTATTTCTTCCAAAGAATATTCAAAACTACTTCGTAATTGGTCTCCGTTTCATTCACTAGTAGTTCGTAATCATCTCCATAAGTCAACTCTAATCTCCTTTGTATATTTATTATCCCTACCGAAGTGGTCTCCCGATCCTTAAAATCAAGTCTCTTCACATTGTTACATACAAATTTCAGACCATTTTTGTCTACATCGAGATCTATTTTTATTGGCGTGTCAGGATCATCAATAATTCCGTACTTAAAAGCATTCTCTACCAGACTTAATAAGACCAATGGAGGAATAACAAAAAGCATAAATAATCCAGACTTTTTAAAATCAACATAAACCATACCCCCAAAACGTAAGTTTTGAAGAACCAGATACTCCGTTACAGCCTCTACTTCTTTCCGTAAACTACTGTTCTCATTCTTAGTACTTTCCACAGAATACCGCAGTAGTTTTGTCAATGACAATATCGCTTTTCCCGCTTCTTCACTTTTTTCTGCCACGTCTCCGTAGACAAAGTTAAGTGTATTAAATAGAAAATGTGGGTTAATTTGAGCCCTCAAGAAAGCTATTTCGGCACTATGAAGTTGCTTCTCCGCTTCTCTTCTAAGTTTCTGGTCCTTTATTCTTTGCAAATATATCCAATAGGCGAAAGCATATAGTCCAGATGTAGAAAAACGCCAAGTCTCAAAAAGGTAAACATTCCATGGGTTTTCCTCAAATCTCTTTACAGACATGCCATACTCAAGCACATATACATCCCAAATGAAATTCACCCATGAAAAGAACAAAATTGATAATACGCTTACGACAACTCCTTTTAGCATCTCATCAGGAAAAGTTCTTTTATAAACTTCTACAATGAAATAAAAACAAAAGGTATAGACAAAAATGTTACTAAAATAGGTCATAAGCACCCCCTTAGTAACATCTTGTGTAAAACCAATTACAAAGATAAAATCGACCAAATAATAAATACTCCAAGCAAGTAAATGGAGCGAAATCTCAGCCTTATTCCGTTTCAAATTATTAAAAAAAGTAACTAGATAACTTTCTTTCATATCATGTTTTATATTAAAAATGGGTTTTGGTATAGTTAATCGTGTTATGTACACTAGTTGTTTCTAATTTTACTAGTAGCACGCGACATTTGTATAGTAAATTTTAATCAATCAAATAATCAATTTTAATCATGAGAAAAATCAATCTTCAAATCAGAAAAACAACAGTAGCGAAATTCAACAGTTCTACAAAGAATTCTATTAAATCTTGGTCTACAATTCCAATACCAAGTAAGTAAGTTTGGAAGAATATTTTCGCTGAAAATATTATTATGCATACACTACCCAAAGTTTTATTAGTTCATAGAAGTACCTTAATTTGTGAAGTCCTTCGCGAGTCGCTAGAACAGCGGGAGTATGATGTTGTAAAATACGCCACTTCTGGAATAGATGCAATAGAAAAAATTCTAAAGCATGAACCAGAAGTGGTTATTTTAAGCAACTCATTGCCAGACATATCTGGAATAGAAGTTGCTATAGAATTAAAAAAAGAAGCTTTCAAAGGCTCCTTCATATTCCTTTCTCAAAGTGCTAAAGACGCAAGACTCGTTCATCAAAGACTTGACATTTCAGGGCACATTCATGCTTTCGACGGCATGAGTGAGCTTTTTTTTGCATTACAAGAAATTAGATCCGGGAGATACTATATTTCCCAAAGTGTTAAAAAAGAAATTGACAAAGATCAAAAAGAAGAAATAAAGTCTTCGGATGTAGACCTTTCAATCCTTAAAACACTAACCCCTAGAGAGTTACAAATAATGCAAGCTTTGGCTGAGTCTAACACTACACCACAAATAGCGAAGCAATTTTTAATAAGCCCCGCTACTGTGAATAATCATAGAGCAAACATCATGAATAAGCTAAACCTTAAAGGTCGTAATCAGCTTATAGGCATTGCCATTTCCATGAAACCCTTCTACCTTCCTAATTCTGGCTTATAATTCATATATAGTTTTGTGCCATTCGTACATTTTATTTGAATAAAAAGTCCTTACAAGAAACCTTTACAATACGTTTATAACACTCAATCAGATATTTAATATTATTTCCACACAATTAGGCACTAAATAAAGCCTCTATAGAAATGTTTCTTTGGAGGCTTACTATTTTTGCATTTAATAAAGCCGCATATACATATTCTATTGAAATTAAACGATAAGGTTTTGAGGAAATTTATGGAGCCTAAACGTCCCTAAAAGAAACGGTCAAACGACATCATTCAGTCCTCCAGAAGACACTTCTAATTTTCAGGAGATTGGCACCAGAACGTCTCAGAATTATGTTATATTGAAATAATATGTTTGAAACTAGCTTTTTCTTCATATTTATTTAAAATACTTTAAAATTCCGTTTCAAAAAGCAATATAAGAACCTACTTTTGCACCCGATTTTTACGGTAAATAAAACTTAATAAAATGTCTGCAGCACATCAAGTATCTGACCGCATCCTAAATCTGGAATCATCAGCTACGCTAGCCATGTCTCAAAAATCTCGTGAACTGCGTGACGAGGGACATGATGTAATTAATCTTTCAATAGGCGAGCCTGACTTCAAGACGCCTAATCATATCTGTGAAGAGGCAAAAAAAGCCATTGACGCGGGTTTCCATTCCTATACTCCGGTTCCTGGAATTCCTGAGCTTAGAAAGGCTATTGCAGACAAATTTAAACGTGATAATAATATTGACTGGGCTCCAGCAAATATTGTTGTCTCTACTGGTGCTAAGCACTCTTTGGCAAACGCACTCCAAGTCATGGTTAACCCAGGAGAAGAGGTTATTATTTTTGCTCCATACTGGGTAAGTTACTCGGAAATGGTAAAATTAGCTGAAGGTGTTCCTGTTATCGTTAGCGGCTCATTTGAAAACGACTTTAAAGTTACTGCAGAGCAGCTAGAAGCAGCTATTACAGACAAGACGAAGCTTATCATGTTTTCTTCTCCTGCAAACCCTACAGGTGCTGTATTTAGCAAAGCCGAACTTACGGCTATTGCTAAAGTGGTGGAGAAACACGAAAACGTCTTTGTTCTAGCGGACGAAATCTATGAGTACATCAACTTCATGGAAGAAGGTCATTTCAGCATTGGTTCTATTCCTGCCATAAAAGACCGTGTTATTACAGTAAACGGTATGGCTAAAGGCTTTGCTATGACAGGCTGGAGAATTGGATATATTGGTGCAGCCGAGTGGATTACTAAAGGTATCACAAAGCTTCAAGGTCAGGTTACTTCCGGCACAAACCATATTGCTCAAAGAGCATCCGTGGTAGCATGGGACGACATGACAGCTGCAGAGACCATGAAAAGGGCTTATTTAATACGTAGAAAGTTAGTAGTAGATGGTTTGAAAGCAATACCTGGCTTTAAAGTAAATGTTCCAGATGGTGCGTTTTACGCATTCCCAGACATCAGCGAATTCTTTGGTAAGTCTGATGGAGAAACAACTATCAATACCAGTGACGAGTTCTGTATGTATTTATTACAAAAGGCTTATGTAGCTACGGTTGGTGGTGATAGTTTTGGTGCACCAAACTGTATCAGGATTTCAACAGCCGCTTCGGACGAGTCACTTTTAGAAGCTATTGAAAGAATTAAGAAAGCATGTTCTGAGTTGAAATAAACTCACTTCTTATAACACTGAAGAAAACCTCTCTGGCTTATTGTTCGGAGAGGTTTTTTCCTTCTAAAACCTTCATAGCAGCGTTTCTTCCTGGAATCCCGCTAACAGCACCTCCTCTTTTGGCTCCTGACCCACAAATAAAGATATTTGGGAATACCGTTTCCACTCCCCAGGCTCCTTCTTCACTTTCTTTTTCCGCAAAAAACCAGCTTAAATCATTGTGAAATATATTGCCCTTTGGCAAACCCAAATCGTTTTCTAAGTCCAGTGCACTTTTACATTCATAACATAAGTTTCCCTTTGCATCCTTTGAGATACAGTCTTCGAAAGGCTCGCCCAAGTATCTATTAATTCCCTTCAAGAATTTATTCCAAACTAACTCTTTTACTCCTTCATTATCCTCCAAGAAAAGATGATAGGGCATATCTAATCCAAATACGGTTATGGTATGAAAGCCTTTATCTCTCAATTCTTCTGACATAATGGAAGTATCCGTCAAAGTGTGACAATACATCTCGCATGGAAACTCACTCGCGATTTTATTATCCATCGCTTCTTCGTAAGAAATGGCTTGCTGTTTATAGGTTTGATTGATGTGAAATGTTCCAGCAAAAGCTTCTTCAACCGTCACGCTTTTGTCTTTAAGCTTTGGCAATCGTTCCAATAGGATGTTTATCTTAAATGCCGTTCCGTCTAAGCCTTTGTACTGGTCTTCTGAAAAGCTATACTTACTTTTCAGCTCATCAGGCACTAGTTTTTCCAATAATTGTGGGGCTGCATTAAGCAATATGTATCTGGCATCTATTCTTTCCCCATTTACTAATACCGACTGGTTTTCTATGCTGTCTACTTCCGCATTTATTTTAAACTCAACTCCTAAATCGACGGCCTTTTGATGTAACTGATTTACCAAACTACCCATTCCACCTTTTGGCACACGCCACTCACCAGTTTTGTTTCCAATGATGTGATAGATGAACGTTTTATTTTGCAGTAAGGTCTCGTCAAAAGCATGTGTATACGCTCCTATTTTCCCGTCGGTCAATAATACGCCTCGAAGTACATCAGATTTGACATAATTTTCTATTAACTCCCCAATGGGTCTTTCAACAAAGGTTTCCCATAACGTTAACTTCCCTTTTGCTTCAAAAGTAAATTTCCAGTCACTCTTTGACCTTAAAGGTTCCAAAAGTGAATCCCATACTAAATCTGCAAATTCTCCTTGTAATTGAAGTAACTTTTGATAGCCCTCCCATTCTTCGTCACCATAACCTAAAGCTAAAACAGATGCCTTTGAAATAATATTATTTTCATTGCTCAGCAACAAACCATGATTCTCTTCATAGGGTGTATACGAAGCGGTTTTTCTTGTCAATAATGCTAGCTCAAGTCCCAAATCTTCCATTATCTGTCTTGGGAAAAGGCTTATTAAATAGGAGTACCTAGACAAATAAGCTTCAAATTCAGGAAAGGTTTTTTGCGAAGTGGTGGCTCCTCCGATGTAATTATTCTTCTCCAAAATCAACACTTTTCTACCCGCCTTTGCCAAATAGCAAGCGGCCACCAAACCGTTATGCCCACTACCTATAATTACAACATCGTAGTTGTTTTTATCCATTTTCTAATGATTAATAATCGAAGAGCAATATCGTAAATTGAATGCAGCAAACCCCATACTCATAGGCTGGGAACTAATAATTACCTGAAATGTTATGAAGACATGAAAAAGAAAATCAACATAGACATAGTTTCGGACATCGCTTGTCCGTGGTGTTATGTAGGAAAAAAACGACTAGAAGAAGCCATCACTTCATTAGACGAATACGAACTAAATATTAATTGGCATCCATTCCAATTAGACCCAAACATTCCACAAGAAGGAGCTAATAAGGAAGAATATATGGCCAATAAGTTTGGTAGTGTTGAACGCTACGAAATGTTGGCAGAAAATCTAATAAGTGCCGGAGATGGTGTTGGTATTAACTTTGACTTCAAGTCAGCTAAGACCATCCCAAACACCATGAAAATGCACCAGCTGCTTCATGTCGCTAGCAAAGAGGGTTTTGCAGACCGCTTAAAAGAAAGACTTTTCAAGGCAAACTTTGAAGAGGTCTTAGATTTGACGCAAGACGCCACTTTGGTAAATATCATGAAGGAATTTGACTGGACAGCAGAGTACACACTTTCTGTCATCAATGACCAAGAGATAGCTTACTGGGTAACACAAGAGATTAGAAATTACCAACAAATGGGTGTTACGGGTGTTCCATTCTTTATTTTCAATAATAAATACGCCTTTAGCGGTGCTCAACCTCCACAGGTTTTTATTGATACCATTAAAGACGTAAGTGAAAAAATGGAAGTGGCCAAAGCGGAATCATGCGACATTGACGATCCGAATTGCTAAATTGAGCGACAGTTTCTGCCATCTATGAAAAACACCCTTATTTCGCTTTTCTTAATAGCCTTTTTAGGGGCATGTCAGGTTCAAAAAATATCTAAGAGGATAACACGCCCAAATGACGACAAACATCATTTGGGCTATCTTTTTATTGACCCCGCAACGGGTGACACCCTTTTCCAACAAAACGCGAATCGATATTTTAGCCCTGCCAGTACCACTAAACTATTTACTTGGTATAGCAGCATTAGTTTATTGGGAAAAAATATTCCAGCTTTAAAGTATTATGAAACCGCAGACTCCCTCATTTTTTGGGGCACTGGTGACCCCACTTTTTTACGAGCTGATTTTCCCGAAAACAATACGCTAGCTTTCTTAAGGAGTAAAGCCAATAAGAAACTCATTTTCTCTGACGCTAACTTTCAGGGTGAATACTACGGACAAGGTTGGATGTGGGATGATTACTTAGAAGACTATCAAGCCGAGATTTCGTCACTTCCTATTTATGGAAACCTTGTCACTTTTAATAAGTCCAATACACAGCCAAAATACTTTGAGACATTCTCTAAAAAAGTAGCTAATCAAAAAACAAAACTAGTTAGAGAAGAAAGTGAAAATATCTTTAGCATAGCCGAACATGCATCCTTAAATGCTGTAAAAGTACCCTTCAAAACCGATGGTGCTACTATAGCAGCCTTACTTTCTGATACATTAAAAGCACCCGTGGCATACGACCGAAAGCAAGTAAACAACTATGCATACGCCACACTTTTTTCTGAACCAAGAGACAGCCTCATAATACCCATGCTAGAGCATAGTGATAACATGCTAGCGGAACAGCTCATGCTTATGGCAAGTGGTCAAATTTCAGACTCCCTTTCTGTCACAAAGGCTATCAATTATATGCTTGAAAATAAGCTGTCCGATTTACCGCAAAAACCAAGATGGGTAGATGGCTCTGGGCTTTCAAGGTATAATATGTTTACACCAAATGACTTGGTATACCTCCTTCAAAAAATTAAAAGCGAAATAGGCCTAACCCAAGCATTTTACATTCTCCCTAAAATAGGTCAAAATGATGTCACTTACATTTGGGCCAAATCGGGTTCTATGAGTGGGGTTTATAACTTGGCAGGTTTTATGAAAACTAAAAAAGGCAGAACACTAACCTTTGCCCTTATGAATAATAACTTTACCAAACCCGTCAGTGCTGTAAGAAAAGAAATCGCTAGCTTTTTGGAGGGGATTTGGCTGGCATACTAAATTATTCTTAAATGTATTGTCCTTAAAGGACATCCTATTCGAAAATTAAAATCTACAAAAGTTCTCACTACAGCACAGCACATTTACACCACAGCAACCGCCACTGCTATTCGGAGGCTTTACGTACACATGGTTTACCCTATAAGACATTTATACGAAAAATAATTCTATCGGCTGCTGATATTTTGCCTCTGAGGGGTTTCAAAGAAAATCTGACTTTCAATTTTTAGTAGACTTGAGCACTGGGAAACTTGCTGTATTGTTAAATTCTCTGAGACAAAGCATGATTTGATAGGTTAAATCATAATCACTGGCATTTAAAATGAACTCATCACCGAGCTTACAATATCCCATAAACTGTTCAAGGTCTGGATCTTTTAAGTTGGTAATAGCCCCTACTTTTCCTTTGTTATATCTTAACTCTATATAGAATCTCCTCAAATCTTGGTATTCTAACTCAGCGGCTCTTCTGTTCGCTTTGCCTTCTTTACTCCATAAGTCATAGAGGGCATCAATGGAAAGCCCTGCCCCGCCTCCAAGACCGCCTGCAGCCGAAGTTCTCACCAGGTTGCCCACAATATCTCGTTTCATGCTTTGAGCATTTCTTGGGTTTTCTAAAAAGGCTTTAATTTCTCTTTCTATGGTTTCTGAGCGTTTGTCTCTCACCACCACCTCATCTAAAGCTATGGCTTTTTGATCTAAGCCTATGGTAGGATTACCCACAGACTTATCCCAATAAAAGGCCGTTTCTCCAAAACCTATGCCTTTAATTATCAAAGAATCTCCTTCTGCGGCTCGGATAAAAAAGTCTCCTGAGTCATTGGTTACTACCACGTGCTCGGTCCTTTGATTGGTAATGGTCAGTGAAGACAAAGGTCTTTTAGTCTGGCTATTTAAAACTTTACCATATACAGACCAAAGCTTCTGCCCTTGGCTATTTAAAGCAAAGAATAAAAGAACAAACAGGATTCTAAATTTATTCGCCAATATTATTTGGTACGGCTGATAAGGCTCCGTTTAAGATGATATAACACAGTTTCCCTTCCTGCGTTAATGCGAAATTAGCTTTTTTATCAAACTCTAAACGCCCTAAATCCTCTTTATTCAGTTTATCAAATGTTAATATTTCTGAAAAAGCATCTAATGGCTCCACAGAAAGCCCACTCCCATCCAATTCTTCAATGCCCCAAAAGGTAGAAAGGTCGCCCATATCTTCCACCACACTCTGAAATTCAAAGTCTGTCGCATTATTAGTATTGACCTCGTCTTTATTGATACCAATATCCATTTGAACGCCCTCTACATTCACGTTCCTTATCAGGAGGTCAAATAGATATTTTTCATTAGTAGGGATAGCATTATACTCCTCTAGCTTTCTTACTTTATAGGACTCTTTCGTAATTGCAAATAACGCTTTGAGAATAATCACAAAATTTAACTTTCGCAGATACATCTTCTCATGGTCATTTCCATAACCTCCAGATTCGATTAAAATAAGGCTGCTTCCCCATTTCTGGATGTTATCGCCAAAGGCTCTTGGCTCAAACTCGTCAGAAAACCGACCTACTTTATGCGGTATTATATCCTGCAGCATTTCATTCATTTCACAGATTAGCTGCATGGCCTTGGTTCTGTTTTCGTTCCAGTCGGTTTCTTCATTATAGGCCGTTGCCAAGAAAGAAATAGCCGCTTGGTTTTGCGTAGCTCCAGCAGAATATCTGACGTTTTGGTCGTGTAAATTGAAAGAAAAAGCAGGCTTTAAGTCCATTTGAAGCTCTTTCAAAAGCCTGCTTTCTGGACATACTAAAGCCAAAGCGTCTCTGTTCATATCTATCTGCTGAGCCGTTCTTCTAATAAATCGCTCCCCTCCATCTGGATTTAACAAAGGCACAAAGTGCAAGGTTAACCGACTTAAAATATCTTCCGTAAACTGGTTAGAGGTTTGTTCAAAAAACCTGAAAATATCGAAAAGAGCCATTGTCGCCGTAGCCTCATTACCATGCATTTGAGACCATAATAAAATATGGACATCTCCTTTGCCTATCTTAACCTTGAAGATATCTCTGCCTTCAAAAGACTGCCCCACCACTTCTTTTTCAAAATCAGTTTTCTCTAAAAGCTTCAGAACATCGGCATGTTTAAACCTCCTTTTTGTAAAAAAGGGTTCTTTACTACTTTCAAATACCGCTAAGAGCTCTTTATCCGTCATTTATCAATTCAAAATCAAACTCACCACACTATTGCTTATCAGCGAGTAATCCGCAACTTTCCCAAAACCACTATGTTTAACCACAAAACCTTTATTTTCTAATAATGGTAAAGCATCTTTTAGGGTCATGCCAGAAACGTCAGGCACTCCATTTGTATCTTTTATAGCTCGCCAGTATAAAGAATCATTTTGTGACACAGCCAACTTTACCAAACCGTCTGCTCGACTCGGTTCAATCTTTATGGAAAGCTCATCCGCTATTTCTTGAAAGTCGTCCGCCATACCCGTTTTCTGCTGTTTGGCTATGAGTTTTAGCTGTTTAGAATTAACAGACGCAGGGTGTATTTGGACATCATAAGCGAAAATCTTATCTGCAATATCTCTAAATACCGGAGCACATACTTGCGAAGCATAAACCTGATCTCCTCTTGGCTCATCTATCACCACGGCAGCTGCATACTTTGGATTATCTGCTGGAAAAAACCCAATAAAAGAAGTAAAATACCTGCCTTTATTATACCCTTGGGCATTTAGTTTCTGTGCCGTTCCTGTTTTACCAGCTACTTTGCAAAACCCCTGGCTTATGCCCTTGGCTGTACCAGACTCCACGACGCCCCTCATCATTTTTTGAGCCATTTCTATCACATCTCCAGAGGCTATACGTTTGGATAGTTTGACATTTTCATATCGCTCTATTTGTGTATTTCCCTCTCTTATTTCTCTCACAATAAAGGGCTCCACCCAATATCCATCATTGGCCACAGCATTATAAAAAGCCAACATCTGAATCGGCGAAATCTGACTTTCATATCCTATGCTCATCCAAGGAAGTGTAAACTTACTATATGTCTTGTCCTTTGCATTTTTGAAATATGGTGCTTTCTCACCTTTAAGCTGGAAGCCTATGGGTTGATCTAGCCTGTACTTCGATATATAAGTTAGATAATTGTCAATGCCGTTTGCACCAAAAACTCTTTCAATCAGTTTATAAACACCAATATTACAAGACATCTCAAAAACCTCTCCTACCGTAATGTCACCATGTTGATGGTCACAGGTAAACCGCTTTCCTCTGTGTATGATTGTACCAGTACAGTTGGCTGCCCAATCCGATAGTTTTAAGCCCCCTTTTTCTAAAATAGCCATCATAGATGCTAGCTTAAAAGTGGATCCTGGGTCTGTAGAGGCCAATACTGCATAATTCATGTCCTCTATGTAATTGGTTTCCCCATTTCTAGTTCTCCTGCTTAAGTTAGCCAGTGCTTTTATCTCCCCAGTAGCTATTTCCATTACTATAGCTGTGCCATAATTGGCATTGGTATGTACTACTTTCTGCCTTAACGCACTCTCCACGATGTCTTGAAAATTTACATCTATGGTGGTAATGACATCTTGGCCTGGAATGGCCTCCTCGTTTATTTCGGAATCCAATGGCTGATTCACCCCTCCTGCCAATCTCTTAAAAAGTGACTTTCCGTTTTTACCCGCCAAATAATTATTATAGCTAAACTCAATTCCAAAAAGACCTTTGGTTTTAGTACTTCTATCTAGGCTACCAATGGTTCTTTTGGCCATGTCGTTAAATGGTAAAGATCGGGTAGAAATTTTCTCAAAAACGCCACCTCCTTTATAGGGACCTTCCTTAAAAAGAGGAAACTGAGAAATATCCATTTTCTCCTGATGCGAGATTCTTCTTTTTGATAGTCTTAGATATCGGCTATTCTTGGACTTACGCTTTTGAACTATAAGGGATTTATACTCTCGCCACGATTTATCCTTGAAATGGTTTGAAAGTTTTTTGCACAGTTCGTCCACGTTTTCATTAAACATGGATTCTCTGGCTTGCTTCACGTCCAAACCCACATAGTAATAAGGTACAGATGTGGCAAGGAGACTCGTTCCGTCTGAGCCATAAATATTGCCACGCATAGCGGGAATCTCCTTTTCGTAAATAAGGTTTCTTTCCACCTGAGAATTATCATATTTCTCATTATTCTGAACGCTTAAGATACCATAAACAATAATTATGGCAATTAAACCCATGAACCCAAACGTCCATAGCGACCTACTTTGTATCTGACCTTTTATACTGCTCATTTTCTGTAGGTTAATTATTCCGCAACTATCTTAACGGGTGGCTGTATGTTTTTAAGCAGTCCTCTGTTCTCCAGGGCCTTTGAAACCTGGGAGTGTTTGCTTTCATACATATATGATGATTTATGCGAGATATACTCCGCCCTTTTTTCCTTAATTATTCCTTCAGCCTTATCCAGCCCCCTAATTAAAGACTCAAAATTATGCTGAAAATAGATGTAGCCTAGCACAAGAACAAAAGCAAAACCAACCTTTTTTAACATGGAAGTAGGCAGCTCTTCAGTGATATGAAGCTTCTCGGTAACCCAATCAATAAGATTGAATTGTGATGCCAATCTGGTCATAAATGGCACCTTCCGCTGGCCTTTTGGGACATTGGTAGACATGATTATTAGGAATTTTTATTTAAAAGCACTTAATCAAAGTTAAGTATTCCTTTCTCAAAAAACCAAAAGCATTTTTAAGATAAAATCCACCGTTTTAAAAATCAAAAAGAGAATAGGTGTTTAGTTGCCTATTCCTCTGGTTTTTCAGCTATACGCAATTTTGCACTTCGTGATCTAGGATTTATTTGAAGTTCTTCGCTTGAGGCCATTACGGGTTTACGTGTAATGCTATCTAATGGCTTTAAAACATTGCCAAAAAAGTCCTTTTCAAGGTGCCCATCTAGGAAACCACTTTTAATATAATTCTTCACCATTCTATCCTCCAAAGAGTGGTATGACATCACCACTAATCTGCCTTCCGGATTCAGTAAATCGGGAACTTGAAACAAGAACTCTTCTAAGGCCTTCATTTCTTCATTAACCTCTATTCTTAAGGCCTGAAAAACCTGAGCGTAATACTTGAACTCCTTAAACTTGGGAGCTACGCCATCTAATACCTGCTTAAACTCCTCAATGGTATCTATTGACTTTCCAGATCTAGCCATGTCAATAGCCTGAGCCGCAGTTTTGGCGTTTTTAATTTCGCCATACATTCCTAGAATTTTATGCAGTTCTCTTACTTCATAGTTGTTGATAACGTCTTTGGCTGTAGGGCCTGATCGCCTGTTCATCCTCATGTCTAAGTCTCCATCAAAACGGGTAGAAAACCCTCTTTCTGGAGTATCTATTTGATAAGAAGACACCCCTAAATCCGCCAAAATACCATCTACTTTTTTGACACCATGAACCCTTAGAAATTTGGCAATATGACGAAAGTTGGCTTGGATAAATGTAAACTTACTTTTATCAAAGTCTTCTGCGTTTTTCTTGGCGTCTTCGTCTTGGTCAAAACTATACAACTTACCCGTTTCTAACTTATCGACAATGGCTCTTGAGTGTCCGCCGCCACCAAAAGTAATGTCAACATAAATACCATCTGGTTTTATATTAAGGCCCTCTAGGCATTCATTTAGCATCACCGGAACGTGATAATCAGTATTTGACATTGAACTTTAAAGCTTAGTTTTTGATTTACAAAAGTAGTTAATTGTCCTTTGAGAAGCGATTTTGGCTCCACTCTTTAAGACAATACCAAAAAAGATATCATACCACCTAAATGAGAATAATCCTTTTTCTACCCTTAGCCATTATTTTATGGCAATGCCAAAGTGAAAATAAACCAAATATAGATGGTGTTTGGCGAGCTGAGGTTCCTACGGTTATTGGTGCCATTCCTTTCAATCTCGAATTGGAAACTAAGAATGACACTATAAAGGTTTACGCTATTAATGGTAATGAAAGATTGGCTTTAGATAATGCCTATTTCAAGAATGATTCGCTTCATATTACGATGGAGGTTTTTGATGCCGAAATAGTAGCTCATGTTTCAGGGAAAACCATGAATGGTTCTTACGCCAAAAGGTTAGACGACAACAGCAGGAGAATAGGAGCCTTTTCTGCTCGACTAGGCGATTCCTATAGATTTGCACCTGATTCAGAAACAGCCGAACATGATGTTTCTGGAAAATGGCAAGTTTCGTTTACAGAACCTGAAGGAAAAATTTATCCGTCGGTTGGCATATTTTCTCAAAAAGGAAATAAGGTTAAAGGCACTTTTTTGACCAGCACAGGTGATTATCGCTTTCTGGATGGAAATGTGGATGGCGACAGCCTCAAACTATCTTGTTTTGACGGAACTCATATCTTTTTATTCAAAGCCAAAATCAACGAAAACAAACTAGAAGGCGGGCGATTTTCATCTAGCCTACTTTATAAAGAAACCTGGGAAGGTGTAAAAGACGATAATGCTAAACTTCCCGACCCAGACAGCCTGACCTTTATCAAAGAAGGCTATGACAAATTTGACTTTTCTTTCAAAAACACAAAAGGCGAAACCATTTCTCTTTCAGACGAAAAATATAAAGACAAGGTGGTGCTGGTGCAAATACTGGGAAGCTGGTGCCCGAACTGCATGGATGAAAGTAAATTCTATGTTAAATGGCTGAAAGAAAATCCAGAAAAGGACGTGGAAATAATTGGTTTAGCATTTGAAAAAAGTACTAAACCCGACATAGCCTACCCGAAAATAGACAAAATGAAAAAGCGTTTCCGTATGGAATATGAAGTACTCTTGGCAGGAACAATTGATAAAGAAGAGGCCAACAAATCGCTTCCGATGCTTAACCATATCATGAGTTACCCTACTACGGTGTATCTTGACAAAAAACATCATGTAAGAAAAATACACACTGGCTTTTCTGGACCAGGAACAGGTGAGTACTATGCACAATTCAAGGAAAATTTTGAACGTTTTATGGAACTTCTTACGGCGGAATAAATAATTCTTAAAATTGTATTTATTCAATAAAAAAGAAACCAAAGGCCTTGTTTTGTTGTACTTATAGCTTATAACCTTTTTTAATGAGCTCGAAAGAAAGACTTCTTCTCATAATTTTAGCCTGTGTCAACTTTACCCATATAATGGATTTTATGATACTGATGCCGCTTGGCCCTCAGTTGATTGACATTTTTGACATCAATACGCAGCAGTTTGGTTTTTTAGTAGCTACTTACGGAGTAGCAGCGGCTATTTCGGGTTTTACTTTAGCGTTTTTTGCAGATAGATTTGACCGAAAAAAGGTGCTACTTTTCGCATATATTGGCTTTGTGGTAGGAACATTTGCTTGTGCTATTTCTCCTACTTTTACCATTCTAATTTCTGCCAGAACCATCACAGGGCTGTTTGGTGGCATGATAGGTTCGCAGGTTTTATCTATAGTGGCGGATGCTTTCCCTTATGAGCGAAGAGCCTCAGCCATGGGAATTATCATGATGGCATTTTCTTTGGCTTCGGTTATTGGGGTTCCTGGAGGGCTCTATCTAGCCACTAAATTCGGCTGGCACGCTCCATTTTTTACAGTTGGCGGTTTGGGAATTATAGTCATGGTTTTAATTTGGCTTTTTGTACCAAATGTTACTGCCCACTTAGAAGAAAAGGGTGCCAAACAGAAAAAATTAGAAGTGCTCACCAATATTCTAAAAACACCAAATCAGCTAAGGGCCTTAGCTTTATCTACCATCATTATGTTGGGGCATTTCAGTATCATTCCTTACATAGCTCCTTCTTTGGTTTCAAATATTGGTTATAAAGAAGACCAGATATTCTTGATTTACTTGGTAGGTGGTTTGCTCACTATTTTCTCAGCTCCTTTGGTAGGGAAATTGGCAGACCGAAAAGGTAAGTTTCCAATTTTTGTAACCTTTGCGATACTTTCTTGCATTCCTATATTCTTAATTACCAACTTGATACCAGTGCCACTTTATATAGTTCTAGCTATCTCTGGGCTGTTCTTTATATTTTCAAATGGCAGACTAATACCAACTCAAGCCATGGTTTCTGGCGTGGTAAGTCCAAAACAAAGGGGCGGCTTTATGGCCATAAACTCGAGTGTTCAGCTTATGGCTCAGGCCATAGCTAGTAGCATAGGCGGACTGATACTTGTACAAAGAGAAGATGGCTATTTAGACCATTACGACTGGGTGGGTTATTTTGCCATTACCATGATTCTTCTAAGCATTTTTGTGGCTAAGAAAGTCAAAAACATTAATTAACAACCCTGCCCATAATAAGCATCTTTCCCGTGCTTACGTTGATAGTGCTTTTGCCTCAGTGTCTCTTTTAATCTTGGGGTGTTTGGATTAATGGACACCGTCAATTGAGCCATTCTGGCTATTTCTTCTAAGACCGCCGCGTTATAAACAGACTTTGCAGCATTTTTCCCCCAGGTAAAAGGTCCGTGGTTTTGAAGTAAGACCATTTCCATTTCTAAGTGCGACAAGTTTTTTTCCTTGAAAATATTTATTATCTGATTTCCAGTTTCAAACTCATAATCACCCTGAATCATTTCATCAGAAAGTACAGGTGCACAAGGAATATCTTGATGCGTATGGTCAGCATGTGTGGTTCCAAAAATTGGAATGTCTTTTCCTGCCTGAGCCCATGCCACCGCATAGGTGCTATGGGTGTGGGTTATTCCTCCTATATCGCCCCAAGTTTTATAGAGTAAAGCATGTGTTTTTGTGTCTGACGATGGCCTCATTTTCCCTTCAACTATTTGTGCATTATAATCCATAATCACCATATCCTCTACCTTCAATTTTTCATAAGGCACACCGCTGGGTTTTATAGCAAAAACACCTTCTTTTCTGTCTACAGCACTCACATTTCCAAAAGTAAAAAGGACTAATCCTAGTTTAGGAAGCTCAAGGTTAGCTTCGTAACATTCCTCTTTTAGGGTTTTATATTTTTTCAAATTTTTAGTTTTTGGGTTATGTAGTGCTTTCATAGTCATTAAAATCTTTCTGCGAATTAGTGAAATACATTAACAAAAACCATAATGACATTATTAATCTACAATACCAAAGACACTCGACTAAGCAGGAGACTTTATAGAAAGAAACCACAAAACTACCTAATCACGACCAATTCCAAATCAAACATTTTAGCAAAGTCTTCCATGTATTCTAAAGACAAGTTTTGACTATAAACCGTATGATGAGCACCACCAGCTTCTAGCCATTGTTTCAAGCCTTCTTTCATGCTTGGCTCTGGTCGCCACATTACTCTAGCAGTCGGTAGTTTTGGGAACTTCTCGGTTACCTCTAAACCCTGAACTAAGTTTACAATTAAACGGAAGCCATCTCCCATATCTACTAAAGACACATTCATAGCAGGCCCTGCATCTCCGTTAAACACCAATCTTACGGGATCTTCTTTTCCGCCAATACCTAATGGATGGATTTCGCATGCTACTTCGCCAGTGCTAATACTTGGGCAAATTTCTAACATATGAGAACCCAAAACCATCGGGTTTTCAGGATTGAAATGATAAGTATAATCTTCCATGAAAGAGTTTCCCCCTTTCATACCAACGGCCATCGTTTTTAAAATTCTCACCATGGCAGAGGTTTTCCAATCTCCTTCACCGCCATAACCGTAACCTGCCGCCATCATTCTTTGTGAACCAATGCCAGGCAGCTGACGCATGCCGTGTAAGTCTTCAAAAGTATTGGTGTATGCTCCAAAACAACCTTCATCCAAAAAGGTTTTCATTCCTAATTCTATTCTGGCAGCTTCTACCAAAGATTCATATTTCTCTTCACCTTCTGCTAAAGAAGGCATCATTTTATAAACAGATTTATATTCCTCAATAAGCGTCTTGATTTCGGCATCCGTTACTTTATTAATGTACGCCACTAAATCTCCGACTGGGTGCGTATTGACAGAAAAACCAAATTTCATTTGAGCAGCTACCTTGTCGCCATCCGTCACTGCCACCTCTCTCATATTGTCGCCAAACCTAGCCACTTTCAACGTCTTCATTTCATGAGCGGCTACCGCCACTCTAGTCCAAACATTGATGCTTTCTAAAACCTCAGGGTCTTGCCAGTGACCAACCACTGTTTTTCTGTTGATTTTCATTTTGGTCAGTATATGACCAAACTCCCTATCGCCATGTGCGGACTGATTAAGATTCATGAAATCCATATCAATGTTAGCAAAAGGAATATCTCTATTGAACTGCGTATGAAGATGCAATAAAGGCTTCTGTAAAGCATTTAAGCCATTTATCCACATTTTGGCTGGCGAGAAAGTATGCATCCATGCGACAATGCCTACGCAGTTTTCTTGAGCATTAGCGGCACTAAGCATTGCAAGGATTTCTTCTGGTGACTTTACGACGGGCTTAAAAATCACGTTGACCGTTATTTTTTCAGAAGTTTGAAAAAAGGCGACTATCTCCTGAGAATGCTCATCTACTTGGCGAAGTGTTTCTTCTCCATATAAATGCTGGCTTCCCGTAATAAACCAAACTTCAAAGTCTTCTATTTTAATCATGGGTTGATTATTTATCCACCAATGGTGGTCATACTTTCTGTTACAATAGACTTTCTGTTGGCTTCCGCTTCAAATCCATCTTTATGCCTGTTGGTAAATACCTTTGTGAGTATTTCTTTTATTTCCACATCGTCGGTATTACTCCTTAATAAATCTCTAATATTCAAAACGCCGTCGTCATAAAGACAGGTTTTTAGCGTACCCGTTGGCGTTACTCTAATTCTATTACAGGTTCCGCAAAATGTTCTGCTATAAGCGGCAATTACGCCCACGTTTCCAAGATGATTTGCGATGCTGTAATTATACGAAGTAGAGCTGGCTTCATCTTTTAATTTGGCTAATGAAGGATGTGCCTCTTTTATGATGTCAAGGATTTTATGATAGCTCATAAAGGCAGCTTCGTTTAACCCACTACCATTGAAAGGCATTTCTTCTATAAACCTTACCGAAACGGGCATTTCTTCACTCAAACCAACCAATGGTAAAATGTCTTGGTCATTTTTACCAGCCATCACCACGGCATTAATTTTAGTATCTATTTCATGATCGAGCAAAGCGTCTAGTGTTCTTAAAACATTTGGCAGCTCATCTCTGCGAGTCATTTCTTTAAACCTTTCTCTGTCCAGGGTATCTAAGCTTAGATTGATAGAACTTATTCCTAAAGCTTTTAACTCAGGAACTAAGTGTTCTGTCAAAACGCCATTGGTGGTAATGTTAACTTTTTCAATGCCCGGAATCGCTACCAAAGCTCTCAAAAAACTCATCAGCTCTTTTCTTACAAAAGGCTCCCCACCTGTTATCCTCACTTTTTTAATACCTAGCTCGGCCATCATTCTGACCATTCTCAACATTTCCTCAAAAGTGAGTAAATGTGGTTTTGGTAAAAAGGTAATCCCCTCCTCTGGCATACAATAGAAACACCGAAGATTACAGCGGTCTGTAACTGCCAATCTTAAATATGTGATGGGTCTTCCGTGATTATCTATTAGCATAATTTTTAACTATTTCTATCACATGGTTCTTCGTGTTTTCCATGTCTTCTTTTGTGGTAAATCTACCCAAACTAAAACGAAGTGAACTAAATGCATCTTGTTCTGAAAGCCCCATTGCTTTTAAGACAAAAGATGGCTCCGTGGATGCCGAATTACATGCCGAGCCGTTTGAAACTGCTATTTTATTCAGTTTCATCATTAACGCTTCTCCGTCTAAACCTTTAAAACACAGGTTTGAAATATTCCCTACTCTACCATTTTGACTTCCATTGACACTTATAAATGGAAGAGCTTTGGTAAGGTCATTTTCAAACTTGCTTTTAAGCAAAGCTATAGCATGGTTTTCTTCAATATTACACTTTGATACCGCCTCTGCTACACCAACAATACCTGGAACATTTAACGTTCCGCTTCTACGGTTTCTTTGATGACGACCGCCATGAATTTGAGCGGAAAGCTTTATTTCTTTTTTTACCAAAAGTACACCTACGCCTTTTGGTCCATATATTTTATGCCCAGAGAAACTTATCAAATCTACGTCTTTTGGCAATGCTATCTTACCCAAAGATTGCGAAGCATCCATATGCACCAAGACTCCTTTTTTATGAGCCAAAGCTATGACCTCCGAAACCGGAATTATCACACCTGTTTCATTATTGACATGCATGATAGAAATCAATTTGGTCTCTGGCTGAATAGCTTTTTCTAATTCGGCTAAATCAATTTCTCCATTTCTCGAAACGCCAATTCTAGAAACCTTAACTCCTCTACTTTCTAAATAATCAGCAGTATCTAAGGTCGCTTTATGTTCGGTCTCAAAAGTTATCAAATGCCCTTTAAAATCCTCAAAAACTCCTTTTAAAGCTAAATTAATTGATTCCGTGGCTCCACTGGTAAAAACTATTTCATCTGAACGCCAATTAAGCTTCTTTGCTATTTTTGCTTTAGCTAAATCAACAGCCTCCTCCGCCTCCCAACCATAGGCATGAAACCTACTGGCGGCATTGCCAAAATGCTCGGTAAAATAAGGCAGCATAGTTTCTAAAACCTTTTTATCTACCGGTGTGGTGGCTGCATAGTCTAGGTAAATGGGGTAGTTCATAAGCCCAAATTAAAGTCCCTCTGTACTGGCTATTCTTACCAACTCCGCTGTATTATTGAGGTTGGTTTTTTTTAGCATATTGGCCCTGTGGTTACTCACCGTTCTTATGCTTAGTCCTAATTTCTCTGCGATGTCCTTACTGCTTTTTCCGTCGGCAATAAACTTCAATACTTCTATTTCCTTTTTAGACAAAACACCTAAAACCTTCTGATTAGAATTCATAGGTTTTATTCCAGCATGGCTCTGCATGGCAGAAACCAAAATGGCAGAAACCTCCGCAGGGAAATATTTTTCGCCATTATGAACCACATTCATCGCTTTCACAATCTCCTCTTTATCTGCATCCTTCAGAATATAGCCATCCACTTTACTCTCAATACTTTTCAGAATATAATCGGGGTCGTTATGCATGGAAAAAATAAGAATTTTAACCTTCGGAAATTTCTTATTAATCAGTTTAGCAGCCTCTATACCGTTCATTTCAGGCATATTTATATCTAGCAAAATCAAATTTGGCTGTAAAACTGGGATTTTCTCTAAGGCTTCTCTTCCTCCACTGGCTTCTCCCACTATTTCTAAACTTGGCTCATCTTCAAGAAGAAAACTCATGCCTTTACGCACCACCTCGTGGTCGTCTACTAATAAAACCTTAATATCAGCCATTATTATTCAATAGATTCAAACGGCAATTTAATGAAAATATCAGTTCCCTCTCCCTCTAATGTGGTTAGTCTAAAGGTGCCACTCAAAAGCGTTACTCTCATTTTTATATTTTCTAGTCCATTATGAATAAGCGACTGACGCTCGGCCTTCAATTTTTCTGGATTAAAACCCTTGCCATTATCTGTAATACTTAATTCCAAAAGACCATTATTCTCCTCTAATTTCACTTTTGCCATTTTGGCTTTGGAGTGCTTAATGATATTATTGATGGCTTCTTGTACAATTCTATAAATATTTATTTCAATGTTTTGAGCGTATCGTTTTTCTGGCTGGGCAACCTCAATAGAAAACTCCAATTCTTGTCCGTTCTGTGCTTGGTGAGCAAAAATCTTTAATGCAGATGCTATCCCAAAATCATTCAGAGCGGTGGGCATAAGATTAAAAGAAATGCCCCTTGTGGCTTCTATGGTTTCATTGGTAAGCTGCTTCATATGATCATAAGCCTTTCTAAGCTTAGGATCCATGTCAGGGGAGTTTAACCTGCCAAGACTCAATTTAATCCCTGTAAGCATTTGACCCAAACCATCATGTATTTCGCGAGACATCCGTTTCCGCTCTTCTTCCTGACCTTCCAGCAAGTAGGCCGATCTTATCTGATCTTGTTTTCGCTTATTCTCATATTTCTCTTGCGTGGCTTTGTTGAGGTCTTCTTGCGTTTTTAAGAGCATTTTATTGGACACCGAAAGCTGATTATTGGCAGCCAAAAGATTTTGCTCTGAGCTGGTGAGCTCCCCAATAACCCCCTCCACATAAGTTGCCAGAGGATTAAATATGAAAATAAACTCTACAAACAAGGTAAGTAAAGTAAGAAACAGAATCAGGAATTCGAAAGCCCTTAAAATGGCAACCCTTTGCGTAGCTTCATGATCGTATTGGTAAACGATGTTATCCATTGTTTTCAAAAAGTCTTTCTCGCTCTGCAGTAAGTCCAAAACCTCTGATGGCTGAAGTGAGCGGCCCCCCATAACCTCATCAAATAGCCTCTCCATGTTTTTATAGAAGGGTTCAATCTCCTTAAACATGATATTTATTTTCTTTGAGTTATTTACCTCATACCTTTTCTCATCAGTGAGTTTATTATCTCTAAGCCCGATATGTGTTTTCTTCCAGTCTGAAAAGCTTTGCTCAAAAGACCCTTGAGACTCCTCATCCCATGCTTGATTAGCATGTGTTTTAAGAAGAAATGATTTTGTGAGTCGCTGAGAAAGCATTCTTTGCCGACCCGCCAAATTCACCACATGGCTGTTGTCAGAAACATTTAAAAGGGTAAATTGTATTAAAGTATGCCCACAAATGGTCAATATGGCCACAATGGACAATGCCACAATATATTGACCGGTTAACCTTTTTGCTACGGTTTTGTCTATTGGAATCATCTATAAATCAGAGATATTCTTCATAAGCAAAACTAAGCATATAAAGATTTAAAGCCCTATAAATACCTCTCCACCTTCCACTTTAACCTCATATGTTTTTAGCTGGTAATCCTCCTCGCCCATACATGCTCCCGTTTTTAATGAAAAATTCTTTTTATGAAAAGGACAGGCTACTTTGGGCTCCCCTTCTAAAGCTCCTATCATGCCTCTTGAAAGCACCATTTGTTGCTTATGGGGACAAAGGTTTTGAGTGGCATACCACTCTCCCCTTCGCTCAAAATTATAAATAGCAATCTGTTGTCCGTTAATAAGCACACAGCCACCGCCGTTAGCTGGAATATCTTCTGTTTTGCAGGCTTTTACCCACGTTATTGTTTCAAATAATGCTTCCATTTTCAATCTCTTTTATTTTTTTCAATTCCAGTCTTTTGCTTTTACTTGCTCTCTAAAAGGAACCAGCTCTACGGTTGGGTCTTTTTCTTCTGGAGCATTTACAAAGTGCGTAAACTGCTTACGTATTTCAGGATTGGTAACGGCCTCTGTCCATTCGCATTTATACCCGTCGACCAATTTTTGCATGTCTGCATCCAACTCTTTACAAATGCCCAAAACGTCATCCATAATCACGGTTTTCAAGTAGGCCAAGCCTCCTTCCATTTTGTCCATCCATGCGGATGTTCTTTGTAATGGCTCGGCCGTTTGAATGTAAAACATCAGGAATCTATCAATAAGCTGTATACATCTTTCGTCGCTTAGATCTGTGGCTAAAAGCTCTGCATGACGCGGAGTAGCTCCACCATTACCGCCCACATAAAGGTTCCAACCTATTTCAGTGGCTATAATCCCAAAATCTTTCCCTCTGGCTTCAGCACACTCTCTTACACATCCAGACACGCCACCTTTCAATTTATGTGGCGAACGTAAACCCTTGTATCTGTTTTCTACTTCTATGGCGAAACTCACCGCATCTTGAACACCGAATCTACACCAAGTAGTCCCTACACAACTTTTTACCGTTCTTAAAGATTTACCATAGGCTTGACCCGTTTCAAAACCTGCGGCAATCAACTCTTCCCAGATGTTTGGCAAATCGCCCACATGAGCTCCAAACATATCTATTCGCTGCCCACCGGTAATTTTGGTATACAATCCGTATTTCTTAGCCACCTCTCCTATCACTATCAATTTTTCAGGTGTAATTTCTCCTGCAGGGATTCTTGGTACCACAGAGTATGTTCCTCCTCGCTGTATGTTAGCCAAAAATCTATCGTTGGAATCCTGAGCGGTAACCCTTCCTTTTTCTAGTACGTTTTCTCCCCAAAGACTAGCTAAAATCGAGGCCACAGCGGGTTTGCAGGTTTCGCAACCATCTCCAGTACCTATTGCATCTAGCACTTCGTCATAAGTTTTTAGACCTTTAAGCTTGGTTAAGCTCAATATCTCTTGACGGGTATGGTCAAAATGCTCGCAAATCACATTTCTTACCAAAACACCCTGAGCTGCCAATGCCGCATTTAGTAGATCTTTCACCATTGGCGTGCAACCTCCACAGCCCGTACAAGCCTTTGTGGATTTCTTAAGACCTCCTAAAGTCGAGCACCCTTTTTCTACTTGCTCCAGAATATCACCTTTGGTAACCGCTTCGCAAGAACAAATCAAAGCATAATCTGAAATAGCCATGATGCCAGAACCGGCTTCTTCTCCACCTCTAGAGCCCAAAATTAGTTCCTCGGCGTTTTCGGGAATAGGCATTTTACTATTCACAGTTTGCAATAGCATATTATATTGCTCGGCATCACCTATCAGTATCCCTCCCAAAAGCTGTTTCCCGTCATTGGAAACATTGACGCGTTTATAAATCCCTTTTGCTCTATCTTCGAAAGTGATGGTTTTACAGTCTGGGGCTTCCACAAAAGCATTCCCAAAGCTGGCCACATCAACCCCTATAAGCTTCAGCTTGGTTGACATGTCAAAACCGGTAAAGGCTGATCGCTTGGAAACGACATCATTCGTTATTTTCTTGGCTATACTATTTAATGCCACCTCGGCCATTTCATAGCCAGGAGCCACCAAACCATATATCATATGATTATAAAGGGCACATTCGCCAATGGCATAAATGTCTTCCTCAGAAGTCTCCATGACTTCATTGACTGCAATTCCGCCTCTCAGCCCTGTTTCTAAACCTGCCGCTTTCGCCAGCTCATCTCTTGGTTTAATTCCAGCAGAAATAACGACCATTTCGGCATTCAAGATTTCGCCATCATAAAACTTTAAACCCGTTACGGTATTCTCTCCAATGAAATTTTCTGTATTCTTATTCGCATGTACTTTAATACCTAGCTCTGCCAATTTGCTTTCTAACACACCTGAACCAGCAGCATCAATCTGCCTTGGCATTAATCTAGGAGCGAATTCCACCACATGAGCATCAGAAACGCCTAAGTCAAGTAATGCTTTGGCAGCTTCTAAACCCAACAAGCCTCCTCCTATCACTACACCCGTTTTAGCCTTTTTAGCGTGAGATTTCATCATATCCAAGTCCTCTATGGTTCTATAAACAAAAACCCCATCCAACTCAACACCTTTTATAGGCGGTACAAATGCCCCTGACCCCGTGGCAAAAACCAGGTAATCATACGATTCAACCACACCTCTATGAGAAGTCACTTGCTTATTCACTTTATCCAATTCTAAAACTGGATCTCCTAAATGAATTTTAATATTATTTCTCTCGTACCATGACAGAGGAGCCATGGTTAACTCATCAAGCGTCTTTTCACCAAAATACGAACTAAGATGAACCCTATCATAGGCTGGTCTTGGCTCCTCACCAAAAACTACAATCTCTAAATGAGTATTTAGTGAAGACCCTATAGCCTTTTCACAAAATTTATACCCCACCATTCCATTACCTATGACTACAATTTTGGACTTTCCCATTATACTTTGAAATTATTCTGTGCAATAACTAACTAAATTGTACTATATAAATATTTAGTTATACCTAAGTATTTATCGTTAGTTCAAATGTATGGCATTTTTTCAATTTTAAAAACTTTTATTCTTTAATTTTGTACATATTCAATATTTAAGACGTTTAATTTGCATTACACACTAGATATGCATTCTTTTGTATGATAATATGAAGTAATTCAAAATAAGTATTAATACTCATCGATATGAAATTATCACTAATAGGAGCGGGACCAGGAGACAAAGAGCTAATCACTTTAAAAGCCGTCAAGGCACTTGCAGTGGCTGACGTTATCCTATATGATGCCCTAGCCAACCCTTCATTATTAGAACACGCTTCTCCTAAAGCAGAAATAATTTTTGTAGGCAAGCGATTTGGAAAACATAGTGTTTCACAAGATGAGATCAATAGAATCATTATTCAGAATGCTCTAAGCGGAAAAAAGGTAGCTCGATTAAAAGGTGGAGACCCTGTGATTTTCGGAAGAGGATTTGAAGAATTAGAATACGCTGCCTCCTTTGGAATTGAGACAGAAATCATCCCAGGCATCTCTAGCTCCGTAGCCGTACCCACCCTTAATCATATACCCGTCACCAAAAGAGGTGTGGCAGACAGCTTTTGGGTTCTCACGGGTCACACCAAAGAAAACACACTACCGAAAGACATGACCCTGGCAGCTCAGTCTTCCGCAACAATCATCATATTGATGGGCACCAGCAAGCTTGAAGAGATAATGCATATTTTTTCCAATGAAGGAAAAGATGCAACACCAGTGGCCATCATACAAAACGGCACAAAACCCGAAGAGAAAATGGTGCTAGGGGAAGTGCAGAACATTGTTGAAAAAGCAAAAAAAGAGAACATTGGCAATCCGGCAGTTATCATCATAGGAGAAACCGTAAGAAGCTGCCCACAATACGTAAAGAGCTATTTGGAAACAAACAGCCTCATAAATATCTAGGAATATGGCTCAAAAATATAAATCTACTTGCAGTTACTGTGGCGTAGGATGCGGAATAGAGATCTCAAAGTCTCCCGATGGCAAAATAATGGTAGAAGGAGACAAAGATCACCCTGTAAACCGTGGAATGCTGTGCTCCAAAGGCATGAATCTTCACCATACCGTGAACGACACCACCGATAGACTTCTATTTCCAGAAATGAGAATGCATCGAAGCATGCCCCTGCAAAGGGTAAGTTGGGACTCGGCTATTGAAAGGACTGCTGCCGTTTTCAAAAGCATCATCAAAAAACATGGACCCGAATCAGTTGGCTTTTATGTATCTGGTCAATGCCTTACAGAAGAATACTACCTTTGGAATAAACTTATGAAGGGCTTTATTGGCTCCAACAATATTGACACCAACTCTAGACTATGCATGAGCTCCGCCGTGGTAGGTTACAAAAAAACATTAGGCGAAGACAGCGTACCGGTTTGCTATGATGATATAGAATTAAGTGATGTTATTTTAGTAGAAGGAGCAAATCCTGCTTGGTGTCACCCTATACTCTGGAGAAGAGTAGAAGCACACAAAGCCGCCAACCCAAACGTCAAGATCATTTGTGTGGATCCTAGAAAAACACAAACGGCCAACAGCTCTGACCTCTTCGTTCCACTTATACCTGGCACGGATGTTTATTTTAATAATGCCATAGGAAGGGTACTCATAGAACTTGGATTTACAGATTCCAAATTCATTAAAAATCATTCAGACGGCTTTGACAAATACAAAGAAAAAGTCTTTGAAAAAACCACAGATGAATACGCTTGTATATGCGGGATTGACTCCAAAAAAATAACTCAAACGGCTCAATGGATTGGTGAAGCCAAAGGCTTTCTATCTATGTGGACAATGGGTTTAAATCAAAGCGTAATAGGCGTCAACAAAAACCTTTCGCTGATAAACCTATCACTAATCACGGGCAAAATAGGCAAACCAGGAAATGGACCATTCTCCTTAACCGGACAGCCAAATGCCATGGGCGGCAGAGAGGTAGGCGGACTCTCCAACATGCTCGCCTCTCATAGAGAGTTGAACAACCCTACCCATATTTCAGAAATGGAAGACTTTTGGGGTGTAGCGGGCATCTCACAAAAGCCTGGACTATCGGCCACAGAAATGTTTTCGGCCCTAGATAGCGGTAAACTTAAAGCCATTTGGATCATCTGCACCAATCCTCTTGTCAGTATGCCAGACGCCAATAAGGTAGAGGCCGCCCTTAAGAAAGCGAAATTTGTAGTGGTACAAGATATCTCAAAAAATGCAGACACCGTAGACTTTGCGGACGTCATACTTCCTGCCGCTGGATGGGCAGAAAAAGAAGGCACCATGACCAATGCAGAAAGAAGGGTTTCCTATTTGGAAAAAGCCATTGACGCCCCAGGCGAATGCTTACCAGATGCAGAAATTATCTGCAAATTTGCTTCACAAATGGGCTGGGGAAGTCATTTTAAGTACAACTCCAGTTCAGACATTTATGACGAATACGCCAAAAGCACCATCGGCACAAATATAGACTGCTCGGGAATCAATTACGAACTACTTAAAAAACAAACAATCCAATGGCCGTACCCTGCAGACAAAACATTCTCAAAAGACAGCAGCCGCCTATTTGAAGACAACATATTTTACACCCCAAACCAAAAAGCACAAATTCATGCAGTGGATGGAAAAAATCCATCCGAACAAGTGTCTGAAGAATTCCCGTTGGTTTTACTCACGGGTCGCATAAGAGATCAATGGCACACCAGAACGAAAACTGGAAAAGTAAGCAAACTCAATCAACATATAGACACGCCATTTCTAGAAATACACCCCGAAGATGCTTCAGAAAGAAACATCAAGGAAGATCAGGTGGTAACCGTCAATGGAAAAAGAGGACAGGTAAAAGTAAAAGCCAAAGTGACCGACTCCGTAAGAAAAGGCACCTGCTTTTTACCTATGCATTGGGGCAAAATAGTAAACAATAACTTTGGCAGAGCCAATAACCTCACAAGTGATTTGGTAGACCCAATATCAAAAGAACCCGACTTTAAGTATGCGGCCGTTGAGGTGAAACCTTATAGAAAACCTAAAGAAAAAATTATCGTGATTGGAGCTGGCTCTGCAGGTCTTGGCTTCATTTCCGCTTATCGCCAACTAAACCAAACTGACGACATCGAGGTGTTTTCTAAGGAAATATATCCTTTTTATAATCGTGTTATGCTGCCAGACTATATCAGCGGAACGCAAAACTGGAATCAGCTCGTAAAACTACGAGAAGACCAGTTTTTAGAAAACAGAATCAAGGTCAACAAAGGAACGGGCATCGAGAGCATTGACAGAAAAAACAAAGTAGTTATAGACGACAAGGGAGAAGAGCACGCCTACGATAAACTTTTCCTAGGAATGGGTAGCCGTGCGTTTATGCCAAGAAATTTCCCCAAAATCCCGGGTATTTTTAATATGAGAAGCCGTATCGACGCCGACTCTATTAAGCCCTTTCTAGCCAAAAACGGCAAGGCCATCATTGTGGGTGGAGGACTTTTAGGACTAGAACTGGCTGCATCTTTGAGGGAAATAAATGTGCCTGTGACTGTGGTTCAACGTATCGGAAGATTCATGGACCGGCAACTAGACCCAACAGGAAGTGCTATTCTTCATGAAGAAATTGAAGCTCTTGGTGTTGAAACATTTTACAATGATGAAGTTGAACAATTTTACGGCACAGAAGCTATAGAAGGGGTAAGGTTGAAGTCTGGAAGAAAACTCGACTGCAGCCTTATGGTGGTAGCCGCGGGAACCAGCCCTGCAATAGAAATAGCAAGAGACGCAGGCTTGGTATGTAACAGAGGCATAGAAGTCAATGAATATATGCAAACATCGGATCCAGACATTTTCGCCTGTGGCGAAATAGCCCAATGGCAAGGCGAAATGTGGGGAATTACTGCCGCCGCAGAACAGCAAGCGGAAGTGGTTGCGAAATACTTATCTGGCGACTTGGCAGCCTACTACAAAGGCTCATTGTCCATGAATATTCTAAAAATGGCAGGCGTAGAGCTTTGCTCTTTGGGTGAAATAGAAATACCACAAGGTGCTACTGCCAAAGACTACGAAGAAGTCATTTTTATAGATAAAGCAAAACGCTACTATAAAAAATGCTTGGTAAAAAACGACCGACTAGTAGGTGCCATTTTAATTGGAGACAAATCGGAATTTTTAGAATACAGAGATCTTATCTCCAAAGGCATTGAACTCTCCGAAAAGAGACTCCAACTGCTCAGGTCCGGACAAAAAGCGGAACCCGTAAAAGGTAAACTTATTTGCTCTTGCAATAATGTAGGAGAGGGCAACCTCAAAGAGAGAATAAACGGAGGATGTACCAAATTTCAGGACTTATGCGACACCAGTGGAGCAGGAACAGGCTGCGGCTCCTGCAGACCAGAAGTAAGGGGCATACTGGAAGCTACATTAAGAGAAAAGGAGATCTTGGTTTTGGAATAAATGACGCAAGGACAATAAAGGACTGAGCTAAATTTCATTAAAATAAAATTAGACATGACAGGATATTTTACCATCAGAACAAACTTTATAGGAGGCAACGCCTCCCCTGGCGAGTTGCAAAAAATTCTTAGCATTGCGTCGGAATGCGAAATTACGCAAGTGAGGTTTGGACTTCGCCAACAAATGATCATGTATCTTTCCTATACCCATGAAAAAAGCTTTGTCTCGAAAATGAACTCTGCGAGCATTGATTTTTATATGGACGAAAACCCACATCCAAATGTGGTAACATCCTACGTTTCTGAAGAGGTTTTCCAAAGAGGAAACTGGTTAAGAGAAGGAATTTACAAAGACATTATTGACGCTTTTGACTATAATCCAAGAGCCAAAATTAACATCTCCGACAGCCAACAAAGCTTTACGCCTTTCTTTTCTGGTCATATAAATTTCATCTCATCTGATCAACCTAACTTCTGGTACTTATATATTCGCAAGCCCAAATCAAACGACCTCATAGCTTATGACAAATTAATATTCAGCAATGAAATAGCTAAAATCTCCAAAATACTGGACGAAAGAATATTAACTGGAAATATCTCTTTTGAGGATTTACCAAATATGATTACGGTACAGGCAGAAGAAAAATTAGTACTACCAAAATTCACCCTTCCATACTATGAAGGTTTCAACAGATACGGAAAAAAATCCTGGCTAGGCATTTACCGTAGAAGTGAAACATTCCAAATAGACTTTCTTCAAGACCTATGCAGACTTTGCCGTAAAACCAAAATAGGAGAGATTTGCCTAACGCCTTGGAAGTCCATTATAATCAAAAACATTAAGGAAGATGACAGAAATGATTGGAGTGGACTACTCGCCAAACACGACATCAACGTAAGACATGCCGCCAATGAACTCAACTGGCAAATAGAAGACGCTTCACCAGATGCCATCAAACTCAAGAACAAACTGGTAAGCCATTTTAACAAGAACGATCTACGAACTTTTGGCATATGCCTAGGCATCAAAACGTTTCCAAAAACTGAGGTTTTCGCTTCGATATTGGTGAAACAAAAAAAACTAAAAGTCCTCCCTTTTATTAACCTCTACGACATCACCTACACCACCGACTATGATCCAAACGGAAGAAAAATAGCCTATTTTGCGAAAAATATCTTTGCATTTTCACTACCTGAAAAACTTAGAAAATCCATTTTAGAATTCAACGAGCATATCGCATACGAAATCCGCTTTGAAAACTCTACCAAAGCACCCGAAATTCAAAAAAAGACCTCTAGAAGCCTTCATCAATGCCCGTCTTGCCTCACCATTTACGACCCAACCTTTGGAGACGAAATGAATGGAATTCTTCCTGGGGTAAAATTTGAAGAATTACCCAACACATACCTTTGCTCCGTTTGCGAAGCACCCAAATCTAGCTTCCAACTAAGCGAGCAAGAAGACCTCACTTTAGCATAAACCTTAAAAGACTAAATACTCATATCCACTTATGAGTATTTAGCACACCCCTTGGCCCAAGCTAAACAATATAGGAAACCAGCTCCCACACAAAGATCAAAGCCTCCACAGATTCATCTAAACAATAGAGGAAACTCAATATTTAATACTGCACTTTGTTATATACACCATCTTTTAGACCGCTCATCTTCACTTGTAAGAGATATTATTGTATTATTTCAATAAATTATAAATAATTATTCTTTATCACTTCATACCTAACAAACGCATAAATACATTTGAGTATACAATAAGTATTTATACTTAGTTGTTGTTTTCGTTTTTCAATAATAAAAACAATAGTGTTTATGAAAAGATATTTCCAAATACCGTTTAGGTTGTTTACTATTTTGAGCTTGCTCACCATAGCCTTTCAGAGCTATGGGCAGTTTAAGTTATCTGCAGAAATAAGACCGCGAGCAGAATTTAGAAATGGATTCAAAACACCTTCATCTACAGGTTTTGAACCCGCTTTTTTTGTGGAGCAAAGAAGTAGGGTATATTTTGACTACGAACAGCCTAAATACAAAATGAAACTTGCTCTTCAAGATGTCAGATACTGGGGCGAAATTCCTCAAGTATTTAAATCTGACGTTGGCAACTCATTTTTAAGCGAAGCTTGGGGAGAGTTGATGTTCACAGAAAAAGTATCTATAAAACTAGGACGTCAAATTATCTCTTACGACAATGAAAGATTCTTAGGGGGGCTAGAATGGGCTCAACAAGGCAGGAGACACGATGCTTTGCTCCTTAAAGTTGAAGATGAAGTTGCCAAATCAAAACTTCATTTGGGTTTTGCTTTCAATACCGATAACGACATTGCGGAGCCAGTCTTATTACAACAAAATAACGTCAATTTTTACTCGCTTGGTGCTGGCCAATACAAAACGCTGCAATACGCTTGGTACCATAAAGAGCTAGATGGTGCAGCGGTTTCCTTATTGGCCCTAAATGCCGGCACTCAAAATCCAGATTCCACACTGTCTAATAAACAAACATTCGGTTTTATTGGCTCTAAGAATGTGGGCAAAGTCAAACTAGCTGCAGATGTGTATTACCAAAGTGGGAAAATAGGCACTACTAGTGTAAACGCACTTTTAGCTGGCGTTAACGCCACTTTAAAGACCAAAGTAACCCCAATTACCATTGGTTATGAATATGTTTCTGGTAAAGACAATAATGGTAAGACAACTGCCTTCAGCCCAGATTATGGGACCAACCATGCTCATAACGGATTTATGGACTATTTCTATGTAGGCCCATCAAATGGCTCCGTGGGTGTTCAAGATATTTATATTAAAACCTCCTTTAAGCTGGGCAAAGGCAACCTTCTAGCCCAAGCTCATGAATTTTTAACAGGTGCAGAGCAAAGTTCCGAAAGTGGCGAAACGCTTTCAGCCGCGATGGGTACCGAAATAGATCTGGTTTATGCACAGAAAATAGGCAGTGATATTACCGTGAACTTAGGATTTTCGCAATTATTCGGCACAGATACCATGCTAGCTCTTAGGTCAGGAAACCTAAAATCTAACAACTGGGCATGGGCCATGATCACCTTCAAGCCTACCCTCTTCACATCCGACAAATAAAATCTATTAACGAATTCCAAATTTTAAACTTTACTATCATGAATACACTTAGTACAGGGGAGAAAGCCATCAAAATAGACATCTTCAGTCTTGGCACTATCCAGATGAGAACATTTCATTTAACTTGGTTTGCCTTCTTTTTATGCTTTTTTGGATGGTTTGCTCATGCTCCATTAATGAATGCCTCCATTCAGCCAGACCTTTCATTGTCTAAAGCACAGGAAGCTATCGCGTTTATTGCCTCTGTTGGTATTACCATTATTGCCCGTTTACTTATTGGCCCTCTTTGCGACAAAATTGGTCCTAGAAAAGCTTACGTTTATCTTTTGATTTTTGGTTCTTTCGCTGTCGCCGGTTCTGCATTTGCATTTGATTGGACCTCTTACCTCATTTCTCGACTAGCCATTGGCGTGATAGGAGCATCTTTTGTTATTACACAGTATCATACTTCTGTGATGTTTTCTCCTAAAATTGTAGGTTTGGCAAACGCCACTACTGCAGGTTGGGGAAACTTAGGAGGAGGCGTTACACAAGCCATTATGCCATTACTGGCTTCTGGAATGGCAGCATGGGGTTTCTCTAACTCTGAATGGGCACAGTGGCGTTCTGCTATGTTTGTACCCGCTATTATCATGTTGGGTGTAGCATACCTTTACTGGAAATACACCACAGACTGCCCAAAAGGAAACTATGAAGACCTTCCTGAAGACAGACCACAAGTAAAAGAAGGAGAAAAAGGCTTATTTGCCGATGCCGCTAGCGACTATAGAGTTTGGGTACTATTCCTGATGTATGCAGGCTGTTTCGGGATGGAATTATTTGTAAACGGTAAGGCTGCTACTTATTACCAAAACAGATTTGAGCTGAATGAAACCTCCGCTGGTTTAATCGCCTCGCTTTTTGGACTTATGAACATTTTTGCGAGGTCCACAGGTGGATGGCTCGGAGACAAATTCTCTGTAAAATCTGGACTGACAGGTCGTGTAAGATGGCTGGTCGTGGTTATGGTGATAGAAGGCTTATTATTGATGGTCTTCTCTAGAATGAGTGTATTGCCAATGGCCGTAGGAATGATGATATTCTTCAGTCTCTTTGTCCAAATGGCCGAGGGAGCCACCTACTCCGTAGTACCTTTTATCAACAAAAGAAGCTTAGGAGCAGTATCTGGAATAGTAGGTGCTGGTGGAAATGTAGGAGCCGTTTTTTACGCACAATATATGCTGAGAACAGGCACACCTTTAGAAGATTGTTTCTTGATTTTTGGAGCCATCGTTTCCGTCATAGGACTAGTTGGTTTTAGTATCCAATTTTCTGAAGTGGATGAAAGAAAAGCCGTAGAAGAGCAATTAAGATTAGAAGCGATACCGATTTAGTTTATTTTAAGATAACGAAAAGCTCCTTGATTTTGTCGAGGAGCTTTTTTCGTTTAAAGCGATTGTTTTTTATAGCATCATAGAGTTAGCATTGGAGAATCGTAATGAGTTTTAAAGTGGAATAAATCAGGCATTTAAACGAGATTAGCCTAGCGGTTTACCCTGAGCTAATCTCGAAGGGTTCTGGCAAGTGATTTAAGTGCGTTTACGAACTCATTTGAATCAATATAGCTACGGTCCCGATAGCTATAGGGAGATTTTCTAGTGCATAAAGCGGGTTTAATAACAATCTGTCAGGATTCTTTCTTTCTCTATCAAATGCTGCACAGAGGGTAGTTCAAACGCTCTAAATATTTCGTTTAATTTCTCATAAACACCTTCTCGCATTTTAAGCGAACCACATATCATTATTTGACCTCCGCCTTTAATAATATTTACTACTTGTATTTTATTTTTCACCACTATGTCTTGCACATACATTTGAGGTGATTCTCTAGAAAAAGCCAAATGATTCGCTTTTAAAACACCAAAGTCTTTCAGTAATGGCTCATACAAAACAAAAGATGATTGCGTTTGTCCTCCCCAAAACAATGAGATTTCAGCATGCTTATTATTCTCCATAAAACCTAAAAATGGAGCAATACCTGTACCATTTCCAATAAGTAAAATTTGATCAGTATGGGTGTCTGGATAAAAAGAAGGGTTCTTTTTCACAAATGCTTTTATCTCATGTCCTTTGTTTAAAGCACCTAAATAATTAGAACACAAACCTGTCCTTTTTATGCTTAGCAATATGTTTCCTGTCTTTTCAATATAGGCTATCGAATAATACCTTTCAATGTTACTTTCTGGCAGATAAACCCCTAAAAGGTCTCCTGAATGAATCTTATCGGTGGATTCCGAACCATCTATTTCCAATAGGAAAGTGTCGTCCAATGGGTTTTTACTTTCCTGTCGGTTAATAATTTTGAAATTACAGGTTTTAGGATTTCTAGAAATCTTCAGTTCTTCCAGGTTTAGCTCTAGAGCACTTCCAGTCTGTTTTCTCCAAGCATTTAGCCAATCCAAAAACTCCGAAATAGAAAGGTCGCTGACCGTTTTAACGGGCAAGGTAGGTGATGAAAAAGGAAGTCCTTTTAAAACATCAGCAGCATCAAAAGCAAATTGACAATAATGCTTATAGCTCTTTGATCCAAATCCTAAAACAGAATAATCAAACTTCTGATCCTTTAACAGCTCTATCTTATCCATAAACCTATTTGCATTTTCTGGTGCATCGCCATCTCCATAAGTAGATGTAAAAACCAGCAGCTGTTTTAGTTGGGGAGCCTCCTTAATGTCATTCATGGAACACATAAAGGCCATCTCGCCAGACTGAAGCAAAGCTTGAAGAATGGTTTCTGCAAACCTGTAGGTGTGTCCCGTTTCTGAACCCACCAAGACGACATGGCTGGCATTTTCAAGTGAAACAGTATTTTTAGCTCTTTTTCTTAGTTTACCACGACTCATCTGTACACCCGAATACAGGAAAAATAAAGTGGCGAAAGAGCTCAACAACAATAATATGGCATAAATCACCCCCAAACCCTCTCCTGTATGCCACTGAAAGCTAATATCATGCAAGACACTGGCAATGGGATGGTTCATCAAAGACACCAAGACTCCACTTTCCTGGTTTAATAATAGCGTTTGGGTATGAGTTTTTAGTTCGTAAAACTCTGCTGGATCTCCCGAAATAGGAAAGAGTAGCTCCTTTATATCACCAAGCTTCACTTTTTCAAAATGATTACCTTCAGAAACCTCTACCAAGTTCAGACGTTCACTGTTCAACGCTTTGGCTGGCATAAATCTATTCCAAAAAAGCATACTGCCAGAAAGTGAAATAACCAAGACGGGAACTAGAAACCAGCGACCTAGGCGAGCATGGTTATCTCTACTAAAATCTAGGACGACTATTTTTGACAGAAATTGTTTCCAGTCTCCTACCCTTTTTAAAAGAAGGAAAATACCACTTACAGACAGAAAAAGCATCGCAACCGATGCCACACCTACAAAGAAACGTCCGGTTTGTTTTAAGAAAAGAGAACGGTGCAAATCCCTACAAAAGTCAAAAACAGGATGCTCACCGGCTATGTTTTTCAGTTCAGAGCCATTAAAAGGATTAATATAAAATGTTCCGTCCGAGACCTCACCTATGGCTTCAATCTTGATGTTCCCATAGTTATCTCTGGCCACACTAAACACCTCCAGATAGGTAGCATTTAAGGTGGCCAAAAGGTCGCTCAACAAAATGTCATCAGCTCCATTTAAAGCCTTACTGTGAAGCATGGGCTCAAAAGAAAGGACGACACCTGTACTCGCAGCTATCAATAAAAAGATTCCTGAAATGGCTGCGAGCACAAAATGGAGACCTCTCCAGTTAAAAATAGGACGATATTTTATCAACTTAAACCTTTATTAGTTTTACGTACCTGATATAACCCGTACCGTTTTTGCTAACGCCAATATTGGCTGTACTTAAATCCATTTGAAGATCTTTTTCTACATATTTCTGATTTTCTACAGAAGACTCAAACCTTAGCTTATAGCCCTTATTAATTTCTGATTCATCAAAAGTGAACGAAACCACTTTTCTACTTCCAGCGGTTATCGATGCCCCAGAAATACCATCTAAATTTTCTTTGGTGGCACTGTAAAACTTCCACCAACTAGGGATATCATCATACCAGCGTTCTTCTTTTCCAAAAACCTGTAGTGTTCTTTTATAGGCTCCTTTCTCGTCTAAAAGAGAAACGACCACATAAGCACCCTCTCCCGTATAATTGGTGAGTTGAACCAAGCATTTATATTGCGTTGCCTTTGAGGAATATCCCGAAGAAAAAATCAGGGCACAAAATATCGTTATATAAGTCAAAAAATATTTTCTTTTTTTCATCTGTTAAAATTTTATCTGCTTCCTTTCAAAAAGCTTAAGTCTACATGCTCTAAGGCTTCATTTTCTAAGGCTAAGTCGTGAACTGATTCTTCAAATTCCGTTTTCATTAAAGTGTCAGCACCTTTGTCCACTAAAAACTTAAGCATACCTGTGTCTTTAGCGTTCATGGCAGCATAATGAAGCGGTGTGTAACCATCAAGATTAGACTTGTTTATATTGACTCCTTCTTCTAAAAGAAACTTTAGAAGTTCAAACTCACCCTTTTCTACAGCTATATGTAAAAGGGCTTCATCCGCGGGATTGATACCTTTACTTTTCAGGTAGTCTAATTTAGCCTGATAATCGCCTATTTTTCCATTGAAAGAAATGGTTAAAGCATAAGTAAGGTTTCTACCTTTTTCATCTTTCCATTTAAAATCAGCTCCATTATTGGCTAAAAGCTGAAGCACTTTTAGGCTATTATTCCCTTCAATGGCTAAGGCGACAGGCGTTTGACCTTTCTTATTCCTCAAATTAATATCTTGAGATTTCTCAACCCAATACTTCACTATTTCTTCTTTACCATTTCTAGCAGCCAATAAAAGCGGCGTGTCACCATCTTTATTAGGCGTATTTGAATTTAGGCCCTCCTTTAAGAAATAGTCGAAAACACGGACGTCTCCAGCTCTTCCTGCTAAGGTATGCAAAGCAGATTGACCTTCTTTGGTAACATTGGCAGGGTTTAAACCCAAATCTTTTAAATACGCCAAAAGCTCCACACTCACCACAGGCGTTCTGCCCACACCCACAAAATTGAAGGCGTTTTCTCCCGTTTGAGCATTAGGCTCATATCCAATCCCCTTGGACACTAAAAACTTCAAAGTCTCCAAATTACCGCTTGAAACAGCAGCATGAAACAAACCATTACCTTCCGCATCTTTGCTTTCTAAACGCACGCCTTTCTCAACAAAATAATCCAGAAAAGACAAGTCTTCCAGTTTCCCGATAGCTACTAGAGCTACATTCTTGCCATGTTCTTCTTTATCGTTCACCATGTCGGCTCCATGAGCCAAGCAGAACTCATAAAGGGCTTTATCTGCCTTTCCGCTGAGGGCTACATGCATGAGTAAAGATTGACCGTGGCTATTGATAAGGTCTGTTCGAGAGCCTTTTTCTACCAATAACTCCATGACAGGCAAATTTCCCTTCATCGCCGTCCACATCAAATAATTATTAGAATGATGCGTCATTTGGTTGACATCTGGGCCTTTGTCAAGAAGATGCTTTACCGTTTTATAGGGAGCATCTGCCATAATCGCCAATAGTGTACCGTCCCATCCATTAGGACCCATCTCCATGATGTCGTTCCCTTCAGAAATCTTAGCTTCAATGTTTTCAATACTCGGCTTTTTAGCCCAAAAACCTCGGTCATGAAAAATGTTTTTGCTTTGAGCATATACACTACCCGTTAATAGCAAGATCGTGAGCAGCGTTAAGCCAAGTTTTAGTCCGTTTTTTATTATCATTACAAATGCTGTTTAAGTCAGCAAAACCCAAAGAGGAAATGCTATTTGATATGTTTAATTTAATTCCGCTTAGTATACACCAATGTAGTATGCGTCGGCTCCCGTTTTGAGAGCAGCCCCTTTCACAAAACCATCTGGAGAAGTAGAATCTATATCAAAAATGTAGATGTTGCCCTCCTGTCCTAGAGGAGCCAAAGCCATGTAAAATTTGCCATCTTTTACCACGCTATTTTGATATTGCTGTAACCATAACTTTGATGGCAAGTTTAATTTGATGGCCGTATTATTCTTAATGTCGATCCTGGCTACAGACCAAACGGCGTCTGCTGTTCCTCCTAAATCTGTTTTGGCATAGGGAACGTAACCAATGCCATTTCCTGCATAAAACCAACCGTTTGAAGTCACATTCTCACCCAACAGGTCTGATAAATTAAAGCTAAAAGAGTTGTCATACGCTCCACCCTTTATTTTCAAAATATAGGTATCATAAGAGCTGTTTGGAACAGAAATCAACTGGTACACATCACCACTTTCATCCACATGACAAACTGGGGTTCGGTATCCATTAGTGGCACCTTTTGCTCCATCCACACCAGACTTTATAATCTTTGGGTTGGTCAGCGAAGGATAATCTACCACTAATGTTTCTACACTGTTATATGTAGCATTTTTTCTGGCATCAGTAGCTGCATCATAGCTGCTCTTACCCATTCCATAATACGCCTTACCTCCAGCTACAATAGGTGCATCTATTCTGAAAACGTAATCACCAAGAGCCTCGTCTTCCGCACTAACAGGAATCTCAAACTCTTCAATTTTACCTATCTCAAGATTTCCTAAGTTCACCGACATGATTCTAGCCTTAGGCTGCGTTCTGATGAAAGCACCGGAAGTGGCATCATAAACTCTTTCTGTAACCACATTATGCAGCATGGCATAATCGTCGTCTATTCTCGTCCACCTTGGATTTGTAGTACCAATGGCATATTCTACGTTTGTTTCAGAAAGCTGGGTATAGTTCTGACCGCCCTTTACGCCAAATTTGTAGATTCTACCCCCGCCGTAATCTAAATCATAAAGCGACTTCCCGTCTGCCGAAGTAAAAATTCTGGCTGTTCTAGAAGAAGGTACTTCAAAACCAAATCCGTCAAAGCTTATTGTTCCAGAACTTAAGTCTATCAGGTTTTGAACATAGGTGGTAGACACACTTCCCGAGCCTACAGCCATTGCCACAGAAAACGCCCTTTCTCCTCCCTCTTCTCCTATTACTGGATCTATCGTGCCTGTATCGCAGCTTGCTGTTGCAAAAAATAAACCTGTTAGAGCCGCTATCGTTTTAATGTTATTAAAGTTGATTTTCATTATTTATTTTTTAAAAAATATTATAGTTCAGTTTAGTATAAAAAGCTCTTCCAGCCTTTTGCAAAGCATAGTTGTCAAAAACCTGTTCATTGAAAATATTCTTTGCGTCAATGCTGAGTATTATCTTATTATTGGGAAGCGTAAATGCTAAGCCCACATCGTTGACCAATTGTATTGGAATAATATCCTTTCCTGCACTTCCTAGACTTTCCCAATCTCTAAAAAACTCATGGACGTAACCAAGGTTATGATAGACAGAAATGCGGTTTCCCTTTAGGCTGAAATTATATCTTGTATTATTATTTAAGGTAAAGTAGGGCTCGTTTCTCAAACGGTCGCCGAAATAAATATACTGCGATCCATTGGCGTCAAACTGCTTATTAAAACGAGCATTAAAGACAGAAACTCCTAGCTTCAAAAACAGCTTTTCTGAGTAAGCATAGTTCAATTCTGAATCAACACCTTTACTAATAACGGCATCTTGATTTTCGAAAGAAAAAGTCTCGTCTTGCTGATTAGCAATGGCCTGACGAATCATCCCTTTAGTATCTCTAAAGAAGAAATTACTCGTTAACTTCACCATATGCCCATTGGCTCTAAACGGTCCGAGATTAAGACCTAAATTTAAATTTTGACTGCTCTCAGGATTAAGCCCATAAGAAGGATTGATGTTTTCGGCAGTATTTCCAAATACCTCTTGGTCCGTTGGAAGTCTGATGGCGTTTTCAAATGAGGTCATCAGCTGAACTTTCTTTAACACTTGATAAGAAATGGCTAAACCCCCTCCATTCCTTTGGGTGTTTTTATCATACTCAAAAGAACTAACCGCCCCACCTCTAGATGCCCTTACGGCATCTTTAAGTCGTACATTTTGCTGATAATGTTTAAAGAATAGAGACGATTTTAATTTATCATTGAAAAGAGAGTTTTCTAGGGCCAATCCGTATACATCTTTATTAAGAAATCTTGTATCTATGAGTTCTCTTTCTGCCAAAGGCCTAAGCGGGTCATCTGGCTTTCTTTGAAAACCTGTTTTAAGAAAATTAAAGACTAACCTATTCCCCTCATTAAAATTGTAAATGCCATTGGCCTTTATCGTAAATGTGTTTTCCACATCTAGATTTAAAGTAGGTACTCCAGCCTCTGCCCCAGAAGACCACTCTTCCCATTTGCCATCTTCATTAAAGTCTGATAACTCCCCATACCAGTTGGTAATATAGGCTACGGTATCCACAACGCTTCGCTTTAGGTTAGATTGAGAGCCAAAAAGAGACAGGTCTAGGTTTTTAAACAGAAACCCATCTTCTTTATAAGTAGCATTAAACATTCTAGTATTTTGATATGCTCTTCTGTAAGCGTAAACGGTTTCCATGGTAGCACCGTGCTGCACATCTTTATCTAACTCAGAAAGTACCATACCTACATAAGCCTTATCTGCCCATTTTTTATCAGACACACCCAGGTCAATCTTAGCACCGTACGATTGGTAAGCGTCGTGAAACCTCTTGGCCGTGACATAGTCAATCTTCCCCAACTTGTTCGTGATATAAATCTGATTTCCCCAGACATCGTAGTTATTGTCGGAGTAGTTATAAAATCCAGAAGCATTCAGGGTAAGACCCGTCTTCTTATTCCTTAAGGTGGTGTTTATATTCGCATTATGTGTATTAAACGAACCCATAGAATATGCCACGTTCATCGTGTTTTTTGCCGCTTCGGTCAGTATAATATTGATGGCTCCACCCAATGCATCCGTGGCCAACTCTGCTGGAACTACGCCTTTATAAACCTCTATTCTTTCAATCAAATTTGTAGGGATGCTACTTAATGAAAAAGAGGGTCCATAATTCTCAACAGGTACGCCGTCAATGAATATCCTAATAGAACTACCAGACAAACCATTGATATTATAAACCACTCTAGAACCTTGCCCACCAGATTGTTTTATACGGACACCCGCACTTTGGTCTAATAAATCCATGGCCTGCACAGATTGAAACTTAATGTCTTTGGTTTCTATGGCATTAACCGCAAAACCCTTCGTCTCTATTTTTGTCTTGGTTGATTTCGCTGTAACCAAGATTTCGTCCAATTCACCGATATCTTCTTTTAATGCAATTTCATAGTTCTCCACAGATGTATTTAAATTCATTTTCAAGGCCTTTTTAGAGTAACCCAATGAACTTACCAAGACGTCATAATGGCCTTCTTTAATTCCCAATATTTCGAAGCGACCGTTTTCGTCTGTTTGCGTTCCTTTTGACGTTTTTTCCAAAATTACATGAGCAAAAGGAACTGGTTCTACTTTGTCTGCATCCATCACCTGTCCCGTAAAGACCACCTGTGCAAAGCCCGGAAAAGACAAAGCCGTAAAACCACAAAACAAAAGATTTCTTAAATTTCTCAAGCCTCTTCTTATTTAGACTAATTATAAATTGAGCCGCAAAGAAATAAAGCAAAGTGTTAAGAAGCAAGCCTTGTTTAGAAAAATTCTAAATAAGGCTTTTGGCTAAATAATCTACATAAAAAAACCGACTCTAGTTTCCAGAGTCGGCCCTTAAAAAATAATGTTTAATCTTACAAAAAGATTACTTTGAGAATTTAAAGTCTATTGAAATAGCGTCGCCATCGCCTTCTATCGTGCTTTCTTGGTCAAACGAAAGGAAGAAGAAAGAAAATAACCAGAAATCTTCTTCATCCGTTGTCTCTTCTTTATTAACATCAATAGTTGGAGAGCTTAGCACTAAACTAGAACCGTCAACCTGAACCAGGTAAGTGATTTTTTCACCATCTTCGTCCATTATCGCCTTATTTGCAGCGGCGTCAAAGGTATAGTTGCCACTAAACGTTTCTCCTTCAAAATCTGTAAAAATATAAGTTCCGTCCGACTTAAACTCATAAGTCGCATTCTTATAATAATTGTCCTCTAAAGCTTGAGGCGTAACTGGATAAGTTTTAGCGTCAACAATTAAGTCAATGCCGGTATTCGACCATTTCCCTTCGATACCAGATGGTGAAACAACATCATCCTTAGAGCATGAAGATAAAATAACCGTGAATAAAAATAGAACTGAAGTAAACTTGCGTAACATAAGTTAAGTTTTTATGGAATTAATAATTCTTTTAATTAACCTATCATAAGCAAGTATTGAGCCCAGAATCGACCTGTTTCAAACTTCTTAGATTTTTACAGTCAGCGTAACTTTAAATACCATTAATATTTCATCAGAAAACCGACACTCGAAACTTAATAGACAACCCTCTTTTAAGCCGCTGAAGAACGGCACCCTGCTAGACGAGAAAATTTTCTACAGACTTAGGCCAAGGCCGTATGAAAAATGCCTTTATTTTTATAAAGAAGTCATAAGCAAAAAAACTATCCTTGGTAAAGTAAGACCCTCCCCCTAAAACTTTCACACATTTCAGTTGGTCGGATGCTCCATATCCTACTAAATTGAATCAATCTTATTGAATGTTAAAATAATAAATAATGAATATATATCTTAATACCCTGATATGTAGCAGTGTTGTGTTGATTATGACCAGTTGCTCTTCACAACCGGAGGTTCTAAAAGGCAGCTTTGGCTTTGATTTAAATTTTCTAAAAAAACACCAAAACGTAATTACACTAGAAGACAATAATGGCAAGAGTCAACTTATTCTATTGCCTGAATTACAAGGAAGGGTGGCTACCAGTACGGCCAACGGTTTAGCAGGAAACAGCTACGGCTGGTTGAACTATGATCTGATTGCCTCTGGGAAATTTGAAGAGCACTTTAATCCCTTCGGAGGTGAAGAGCGATTTTGGATGGGCCCTGAAGGCGGTCAATATGCCATATTCTTTAAAAAAGGAAGTGAATTTACTTTCGACAACTGGTATACACCTAAAGAAATAGATACAGAGGCGTATGAAGTCATTTCACAATCCAATAGAGAAGTACTTTTTCAGAAAAAAATGTCCTTCCTCAATTACCAAGATTTCAAATTTGACATCCAAGTAAATAGAAAAGTGTCTATCTTAGATGAAGGCCAAATTGAAGAGGAATTGGGATTAGCAATACCTGCTGACATCAACTTTGTAGCATATCAATCTGACAACGAGATAGTCAATTTAGGTGAACAAGCTTGGTCCAAGAATTCAGGCCTATTATCCATCTGGATTTTGGGCATGTACATGCCTTCTGAGAACACAAAGGTGATTCTCCCTTATAAAGGCTCGTTGGCTTTAAACACATCCTACTTTGGCACTATTCCTCCCGATAGACTACAGATAACAGAAAAACACGTAATGTTTAATGGTGATGGCACCGCTCGGTTCAAACTAGGAATACCTCCGCAAAACTTGCACCCTTATGCAGGTAGTTATGACGCCGACAAACAAACACTTACTATCGTAAATTATACGTTTAAAGGGGATACCACTTATGTTAACTCTGTCTGGAGAGAGCAAGACAACCCTTATGAAGGCGATGTTATAAACGCATACAATGATGGTCCCTTAGATAATGGTGGACAATTAGGCCCTTTTTATGAACTGGAATCTTCCTCGAGTTCTAAGGAATTGAAACCTGGTGAGTCCATTAAACACACACATAAAACTTACCACTTCGAGGGCAATTTTGACGAACTAAATAAAATCTCCAAAAAGTTATTGAACAAAGATTTGAACGAGCTAAAATGAAACTGAAATTTATACTTTTACTATCCCCATCTTTTCTCTTTTTACAATGCAATTCTGAAGGGTCTGAAAATGCAGAAACAAAGGTCGACACTCCTGAAATATTAGTTCCTAAACAAGCCAATCAGTTTGAGTGGGTTTATAAACCTGATGGCGATTATTTCTTTGGTCCTGATAGCGATTATTTAAAAGAGGGAAAATGGTATGACAACTGGGTACCAAACGATCATACTTTTGTAAGAGTTAAAGATGGCAAGTGGCACATATTCGGCATTACACATCCTGAGGTTAAAACGGTTCCATTAAATAAAGGTATCCATGAAGGCGAAAATGGCTCCTTTCATGCCGTATCGTCTGCCATTAATTTCAAAGAAACCCTAGCAGAAAATCATTATTCTGACCTTCCTAAGGTGCTGACACCAAAAGACCGTCCTGGAGAAGTATTGGCTAACCATGCCCCTTACATTGTAAAAAAAGATGATTTATATCAGATGGTTTATGGTCACAGCCCTATTCGTTTGGCAGTATCATCAGATTTAATGAACTGGGATGTAAAAGGCGAATTGTTTTCTGAAGTTGATGGAGCACGTGACCCAAATTTGTTACTTCATAATGGTACTTATTATATGGTCTACTGCTCTTTAAAAAGTGTCCTTTTAAGAGAATCCAAAGACTTAATAAGGTGGAGTAAGCCCAAAACAATTTTCACTTCTGAATCCTTCGATCCAGAATCTCCTTCGCTCATATTTCACAATAATACATGCTATCTATTTTTATGTTCGTGGGATGGAATTTGGGACCAAAAAGATATACAAGGTGCTTATCAGTATAAAACCTATGTTTTACATTCGAAAGACATGTTTGACTTTGGACTTGACCTTCAGAAACATATTACAACACTGAACGCTCATGCTCCAGAAGTTTTCCAGGACGAGGATGGCGATTGGTATATTTCTAGTGTAGAATGGCCTAATAGGGGCGTAAGTGTTGACAAACTAATTTGGCAATAAACTACCAAACCTTTAATAAACTGAGTTCAAAGAAAATAGCACCTCCATATCGACTCCTTTTTTTAATTCCTAAAGTAGTTTTTTGGCCAAGGAAGTGAACTAGATGAATGACATATTCCTTCTATGTCGTCCTATAACTCAAATATAGTCTCAAAATAAAACCACGTTAAAGTTTAAGACACAATAACCTTTAGAGAAACAAAATACATGATTCACGAGTCTATTGTAATGTGCCAATATTTATAATTTTCAATCCAACTCTAATGGACAGAATTACTATAAAGCTCATTAACAACTCTTCGTCAAAGCAGCTTACCTTAGCTCCGCAATAACCGTCTCTCCACCCACAGGCTTGTCGTCTAGTTTACAAAGGATTTTAGCATCAAGCGGTAAGAAAATATCTACTCTTGAACCAAATTTAATGAAGCCAAATTCAGAGCCTTGTGTGGCTACATGACCTACTTCAGCATACGTTACTATACGTCTTGCCATGGCTCCGGCTATTTGTCTAAAAAGTACTTCTGTGCCGTTTTCATGTTTTACCACTACTGTGCTACGCTCGTTTTCTGTACTTGATTTTGGGTGCCATGCTACCAAATATTTCCCTGCATGGTATTTACAATAACTCACCACACCTGAAAGTGGGAAGAAATTTATATGCACATTAATAGGTGACATAAAAATAGAAACTTGCCTTCTAGGTCCCTTAAAATATTCTGTTTCTACTACCTCTTCTATCACCACTACTTTACCATCTGCTGGTGCAATAATATGATTTGGATTCAAAATCGTGGTTCTTTTCGGTTTTCTAAAGAACTGCAAAACAGTCACCATTATAAACAAACTAAAGGCCAACCATAGCAGCTGCAGCCAGTCACTTTCTGGAAGTAAAAATCTTATTATAAGATAAATAGATAGCGTCCCGAAAAGGGAAATAAGTATCGTGGCCTTGCCTTCTTTATGAAGCGTCATCTTTATATTGGTAATTTTTATACGACAAATATAATAGGGCTATTTCGATTTATACGTTCCAACAATATTTTGGCGTTATTTGCACAGCAAACACAATCCGATTTTTAATGATTTCAAAAGTGCAGTTTTGGCGTTTATGGCCAAATTCTCTAAAAATAGCTCTGGCTATATTTTCTGTAATTTCTTTGGTTTTAGCTGGTATTTCTGCCTTCTGGTTTTTCAATGATCTCCACAATGTTCTACACTGGGATATTGCCTCTGAGCTTCATAAAAAATTTATTGCCTCAGAAGCCTTCGTAGAAAAAGGTTTAAGGTTTACTAATAACGAACTCATCTACTACATAAAAGAATGGTATCTCCCCGCCAATGAGGTTGTCAATATAAAAGCATCTTGGATTCTTTTTGGATCACTTATTCTTGGTATAAGTTTAATTAGCACTGCCTTATCTTTCCAAAACAACTTTTGGTTTTTAGGCTCACTCCTTATCTTGGCTGCATTTCTTATGCTTTCAAGAACAGAAATTATCTTTCAAAGCACCAACAATCTTCCATTTATGGTGGCTTTTGTTGCATTAGGGTTGCTACTCTTCTTTTTCAATTCCTTTTTGAAAAAAGCCAGCTTCTGGTTAAGGTTTTCTTTGATACTAGCCCTATTCCTGGGCTTTACTATTATATCTCTAAACTTTTCTAAGGTCAACTTCCCTCTTGTGGCTTTAACAAATTACGGCTTGTTATTTTCCATCATTTGCTTTGCCATTTTTGTTTTCTTCATAGCCCACGAAATAGTGGTAGCCCTTATTTACACCGTTATTAGTTCATCCGAAAAAGGCAAAAACTCTTTCAAAACTTATCTAGGAATTGGCATCATTTACTTACTAAACTGTCTACTCATTTATCTGGAAAACATAAAATTGATAGAGGATAGTTTTATGGTGATTAGTCCTGTATTGCTCTTTGCCATTTCCAGTATCCTAGGCATCTGGGGCTTTAAAAAACAGTGTGAAGATACTGACGTTTTTAGCTTTCAAAGAACTGGAGCATGGCTTTATATGGGTTTTCTAATTATTTCCATTAGCGTACTGGGGTTTGTCTATGCCACCGCAAACGACCCACTCATTGAGCTACTCAACGACTATATCGCCATAGCACATTTGGCACTTGGTTTGGTCTTTTTTGCACACGTTATTTTAAACTTCATTGGCGTTTTTCAGAATGGCTTGAATGCATATTTAGTCCTTTACAAACCTAAGTTTAACAGCATCATTTTAGCTAAAATATTAGGTGTTTTTATCATGGGCTTTTTCTTAATCCAGAAAGACATCTATGCTTACAATCAGTTAAAGGCGGGACTAAATAATGCTATTGCAGACTTCTATCTGGCAGAAGGAGAAAATACAGCCGCAGAAACCTATTATAAAGAGTCGGTTAAATCCGACTTTTTTAATCACAAAGCCAATTATGCACTCGCCGGTATGGCCAAAAACGTGGGCGACCGGATAACGGCAGCCTACTTTTACCGCCAAGCCATACAGAAAAACCCAAGTGAGTTTGCCTACGTGGGCTTAAGTCAAAACCTTGAGAGTGAAGACCTGTTTTTTGACGCTCTTTTTACTTTGAGAGAGGGGTCCGCCAAGTTTCCAGACAGTAAGATTTTGGCTACCAACTCCAGCCATCTTTTAGAGAAAGCAAATGTCCGAGACAGTGTCTATTTGTATTTAGATAAGGCCATGCAGAACTGTGGAAAATGCGATGTAGAACGTGTTAACCTTCAAGCTTTTTGGATAGAAAACGCCTTAGCTTCTAAGTTAGATTCGGTAGCCGCTTCTTTTGCCGACGAGAAATATCCTTCAAACCTGGCCAATCAACTCGCTATTAGCAGAATGACGGGAAAGGTTAAAAGCCAACTAAAAGAGCTTCCAAAAAACACCGCTCTTAACACCGCCGCCTTCGGAGGAATTTATAACCAGATAGCCCTACCCGAAAATAGCCTCACGGCTCCAGACAGCGTTTGGGATGACTACATTAATAATATGGCAAATCAGCGTGTTTCTGAAGATTTGAGATATTTAAAGGCTCTTCAACTTTACCAAAAAGACGAAAAAATACTGGCCTTAAAGCAATTAACTTACCTAGCCCAAGACCATTCAGAAGCGGCATTGATGTATCGTAGAAAACTTGGGCTTTGGTATCTGAATGAAGGCATTTTTGATAGGGCCGTAGCTTTCATGACCGCCGCAGGCGATAATCAATCTACTCAAGTATTGATCGATAATAATTTCAAAAGCCATTTAACCTTAAAACAGTTACAACAGGCAGATGAAATACTACAGTTAGAAATAAACGAAGAGAACTACAAAGACATTTATAAAAAAGCTCCTTTCAATCCTTATATCCTTACCGATATCGCAGATTTCTTATCTTCAAAAGGAAAAGAAACGGAAGCTTATAACATGGTTTTTAACGCATTGGAGTTTAATGAATCTTCTGCAGAACTATGGAAAAAGTACAGCATTTTGGCTTTACAAAATGGCGTACCAGATTATGCTGAAAATGGAACACTTAAATTACAGAAACTACTTTCGGCTGAAGATTTCAAGCTCTTCATGACAAGTTTTAACCAAGAAAAAGAACGCATTCAAAAGCAACAAAATGAGTTTTAAACGCCACACGGCCTTAGGCTCAAAGACCGCCTAAGGCACCATCCTGACCATCTATCCTGAAGCAGTAACATTGGTATAAAAACTTCATAGTGATTCCGCTTTAAAACTACCTTTGCATAGATTCAAAATGATTTTTGTGAAGCAATGAAAATAATAGAGACCGAAAATATTTCTAAGAGATATATCATGGGGACGGAAATCGTAGATGCCCTTAAATCGATATCTATTTCTATCAATAAAGGAGAGTACGTAGCATTTATGGGGCCTTCCGGCTCTGGGAAGTCTACGCTGATGAATATCATTGGTTGCCTAGATTCACCGACAAACGGCACCTATACTTTAAACGGAAAGGACGTTTCTGATATGACAGAAAATGAACTCGCTGAAATCAGAAATAAGGAAATCGGTTTTGTATTCCAAACCTTCAATCTGCTTCCGCGTCAGTCTTCTTTAGAAAACGTGGCCTTACCCTTAATTTATGCGGGGTACGGTAAATCTGCCAGAACAGAAAGAGCCCAAAAGGTTTTGGAAAGTGTGGGCTTAGGAGACCGCTCACACCACAAACCAAACGAACTCTCTGGAGGGCAAAGACAGCGTGTCGCGGTGGCAAGAGCTTTGGTAAACAATCCTTCCATATTACTGGCCGATGAGCCTACTGGTAACCTCGACACCAAGACTTCCTACGAAATAATGGAGCTTTTTGAGGAGATTCATACCCAAGGAAATACCATTATTATGGTGACGCATGAAGAGGACATTGCTCAATACGCACATCGGATTATACGCCTTAGAGATGGGCTTGTTGAAACTGACATTCGCAACGAAAACCCTACAAATCCGCGTGAAATGGCCGCTAAACTTGCAGCGGTAAAAGAATAACTGTGTCTTATTAATCTTAGAGGGAAAAATCCAAAAACTGCCTTGCTACGTTTATTCAGCATGACAACGCATATAAGGCTCTTTTGAGGAATAGTTTTTTATTCGAGCTCTATTTTAACCAACGTTTTCTAAACAATTCAAATTTATTAAAATGAAAAAATTAATGTTTTTAGCTGCCGCCTTATTATTTGTCGGCACTTCGAATTCTTTTGCACAAAAAAGCCCGAAGCAAACCACTTCTGATGGAAACGTTTCTGTAACCTACAGTGCTCCATCTAAAAATGATCGTAAGATTTTTGGTGGACTAGTACCTTATAACGAAGTATGGCGTACCGGAGCAAATAACGCCACAGAAATAACATTCGCAAAAGATGGCAGCATTGGTGGAAAACCAGTTAAAGCAGGGACATACTCTCTTTTTACCATACCTACAGAAGGTGATTGGACAGTGATATTAAATCCAACATTAAAACAATGGGGTTCTTTTAAATACAATGAGATTAAAGACGCCGATCTTCCGCATGTCATGGCAAAATCCTCTAAAACAGCTAGCCCTGTAGAGCAAATGAACATTACGGTAAAAGGTGGTAAATTGGTTATTTCTTGGGATGATACTAAAGCTACGGTAACGGTTAAATAAACCTCTTAAAGCTTATTTGAAAACCTCACCATTTGGTGGGGTTTTTCTGTTTTTACGTAGGTGAAAACCACATTAAAGTATTGTTCGCTAAATTTGACCATCAGAAATTCTACAGAATGAAGCATAAAACGAAAGTAGGGCTACCTCCAGGCACTATAAAATATACAGGAAAAAAAGGAGGTACGCCACTAACACTAAACTATATAGAGTATAATTTAGAGTCTTTTCATTCAGAGACTTTTGAAGAAGTTCGTAAGGCTATTATCCATAAAGCCAAAGATAATTTAACGCAATGGTACGACATCAGAGGACTGCATGACGAAGCCTTTATTCAGCAGATTGGTGATGTTTTTGAAATACATTCCCTGGCATTAGAAGACATCGCAGATGTCTATAAAAGACCAGAATACGCTGAGTTTTTAAATGGTCATTTTATCTCACTAAAATACTTGCAGTACCAAGACGGTGAAATTCACATTCAGAACATTTCCATCTATTTTGACCAAGGATTTGTATTGACCTTTCAAGAGCATGAAGACGATATATTCAAACCACTAAGACAAAGAATTCAGAAAGCTCAGGGTAGGATTAGAGCAAAAAAAGCCGACTATCTGGCTTACGCCATCATTGACTTTATAGTGGACAACTATTTCAGTGTTTTGGACGAAATAGAAATTAAAACCGAAAAGCTTGAAGAGGCCTTAATGACGGATGTTGAAGCCTTTGAACGCTCAAAAGTTTTCCCATTAAAGAAAGACTTGCTAAGGGTTAGGAAGGTAGTGGCTCCACTGAGAGAGGCACTCAATATGTTTTCAAAATCTGATTCAGATGACATAGAAGAGAAAACCAAAATATATGTGAGAGACGTGTACGACCACACCATTTCTGTAGTTGACACCCTAGACACGCTAAGAGATATTCTTTCTGGTGTACAGGAAATTCACATTTCTGAGATGAGCATGAAAATGAATAAGGTGATGCAGTTTTTAACCATTATCACGGCCATTTTTGTGCCCATCACCTTTTTGGCGGGTATCTACGGTATGAACTTTCAGCACATTCCAGAACTTCAATACAAGAATGGCTACTTTATTTTATTAGGTGTAATGGCCGTACTTTCTGGTGGAATGTTAATGTATTTTAGAAGGAAGAAGTGGTTATAGATATATGCCTAATTTAAAATATTTTCGATTTTCTTTACATAAGAGGTTTTCAATTAACCACATTAACAGCCTCCCCTGCTTGCCAAGCCTTAATATTGTCTGTCACTATTTTGAATAGTTTCTTTCTAGCTTCTAAAGTAGCCCATGCTACGTGCGGACTTACAATTAAATTCTTTGCTCCAAAAAGTGGATTACCGTCTGTAGGCGGTTCTTGAGAGACTACATCAATGGCAGCACCTGCTATTACACCTGAATCTAAAGCTTTTCTTAGGTCTGCATCATTAACCAAAGGGCCTCTTCCTGTATTGACCAGAATGGCGGTCTTTTTCATTTTGGCTAGATTCTCCTCATTGATAAAACCTACATTTTCCTCTGTCAATGGGCAGTGAAGACTCACAAAATCGGATTGACTCAGCAATTCGTCCAACTCAACCGTTTTGTATTTAGCGTGAGCTTTATTTGATTTACGATTAACCAAAACATTCATTTCAAAGGCTTCGGCTACTTTAGCTACTTTTTCTCCAATATCCCCAATTCCTACAAGTCCCAGGGTCTTTCCTGCCAACTCGGTCAAAGTAAAATCATAATAACAGAAATCTGGCGAAGCCATCCATTTGTCTGGATTGTTGTGCTCGGCTATTCTATTGGTAAAGCTTAAAAGCATGGCAAAAACATGCTGAGCCACAGACATGGAACTGTAGTTTTTAGCATTGGTGACAGGTATTCCACGTTTTGCGGCAGCTTCTAAATCCACCACATTATAACCCGTTGCGGTAACGCCTATATATCTCAGATTTGGGAGTTGACTGATAATATTTTCATCCAAAATCGCCTTATTTGTTAATAAAACATCCGCGTCTTTCGCTCGTTCTATTGTTTGAGCATAAGATGTTCTGTCATACATTTTGAAAGAACCCAACTGCTCTAATTCGCTTAAGTCTAACTCTTCTGGATGACTCGTAAATGCATCTAAAAAAACGATATTCATGCTTTATGATTTGTCTTAGGTAAATTGCATCGAAATACTACAATGCTCAATGCCAAATATAATTAAAAATACCTCTTTAAAGCCCTTTAATACCTTTGGAATAGACGCCAATGCAAAGCTTTTTGTGGAAATAAATTCTACAAATGAATTATTGTATTTGCTTCAATCCGATGATTACCTATCGAATGAAATTCTAATATTAGGAGGTGGCAGTAATATTCTTTTAACAAGGGATTTTGATGGCTTGGTGATAAAAAACAACATCAAGGGTGTAGAAAAGATAGAGGAAACGGAAGACGAGGTTATCATAAGGGTGGGTTCTGGTGAGGTATGGCATTCCTTTGTCTCTTATTGTGTTGATCAAGATTTTGGAGGTATCGAGAATCTATCTTTAATTCCAGGGACTGTAGGTGCAGCACCCATGCAAAACATCGGGGCCTATGGTGTAGAAATTAAAGATGTTTTTATTGAGCTTGAAGCCATCGACCGTAAAACACTGGAAATAAAAAAGTTTGACAACAAAGCCTGTGCTTTTGGCTATAGAGAAAGTGTTTTTAAGAACATTTATAAAGACCAATATTTCATTACACATGTCACTTTTAAACTACAAAAGAACTCGGCTTTAAATCTGGAATACGGTGCTATAAAAGAAACGCTGCAAGAACAGGGAATTAATAGCCCAACAATAAGTGATGTAAGTCTGGCAGTTATAAAAATAAGGCAGTCTAAACTTCCAGACCCCGCACTGATAGGAAATTCTGGAAGTTTTTTCAAAAACCCTATCATAACAAAAGAGGCTTTTAGTGTTTTAAAGGAACAAAATCCAACCATTCCGTCTTACGCTGCCGATGAAGACATGGTAAAAGTACCGGCTGGATGGCTAATAGAACAAGCTGGATGGAAAGGAAAAACCTTTGGCGAAATAGGCGTTCATAAAAATCAGGCCTTAGTTTTAGTAAATTATGGACACGGAAAAGGAGCCGACATAGCGGAACTTTCAGGCAAAATCCAAAACTCTATTCTAGAAAAATTTGGCATTACGCTTCATGCCGAAGTAAATATTATATAATTTGGTTTAGCCAAAACCTCTAAAAGTAAAACCATGGAAATTTCGCATGTCATATCAGACGCCATACTTTGCCTAGTTGGTCTTTTCGTTTTCTTCAGGTATTTAATGAAACTCGATCTTATAGAAACACTACTTTGGGAATCTTTTATTCTATCTGTAGCTGTAGCCGCGTTTTTCGGAACTTTAAATTTTGCGGGAATAAGTGAAGCCTCCGGCCTATCTGGTTATTTTCAAGTACTAGCTGCTACCGTAGGAGCTCTAGGCATTGCGGTGGCCGCTTGGTTTGCTGCCTTAGGCAAAAAACCTTCTAACGCTCTTACCTATGGCATAATCCTAGTGGGCTTCTTACTCTTTACTCTGGAGCAAATGCTGAACATGACGTGGGTTTCTAGCTATATTCCTTTAGTAACCATACCCCTTGTTTTTGTTGCTGGGATAGTGGCTATAAGCAAACGCAGAAAAAAACTAGGTTCTTGGTTAATAGCGGGAGTAGTTTTTGCAGCATTAGCCACCTTTAGAGATAGTTTTGTGAACAGTCCAGAAAACGGCATTGATGTCTATCATTACTTGCTAGCCCTTTGCCTTCTATGCTTTGGAATGGCAGCGTCTAAAAGCAATACAAAGAGAGAAATACCGGCCTAAGAAACCATTTTCTTCAAAACATCTCTGGCCCTACCGCTCACCAAAGACTCTTTGGCTTCTGCCATTCCCTGCTCTAGCGTAATGTTTTTGGCTACGCCAAGACCTATTGCGGCGTTTGCCAATACCACAGAAGTTTGAGCCTCGGTGCCTTTGTTTTCAAGAATATCAACCAGCATTTTAGCGGAATCTTCTAAACCTCCGCCGCCATAAAGCTGCTCTGCCTTGAAGTTTTTCAAACCAAAAGCCGAAGGACTAAAAAGCTCGCCCTCGTCCGCAGATGGATAATGAGAAGAAAACATAAAGTCTCCGGTCAAAGAAATTTCGTCATAAACTGCCAAGTCGAAAATGATACCGAACTGCTTATCGGTTTGACGAAAAACTTGCTCATATAATTCAAAAACGCAGAGGTCGTAAACGCCTGTCAATTGCTTTTTGACTTCGCCCGGATTAAGCAATGGTCCAAGCATATTGAAAAAGGTTTTCATACCTAATTCTTTCCTAATCGGCCCTACATGACGCATGGCAGGATGAAAAAGCGGAGCATGCAAATAGCACATTCCTGCTGTTTCTAATTTCTCTTTCAGATAATCTGTATCGTTGGTAAATCTGATACCTAAATGCTCTAAAACGGTACTGCTACCTACCGCACTACTCACTCCGTGGTTTCCGTGCTTGGCTACTTTTTGTCCTGCTCCCGCAATCACAAAAGCGGCTGTGGTAGAAATGTTAAAAGTATCTTTACCATCGCCGCCTGTTCCGCAAACATCCATGGCGTCAAAATCTGACAAATCTATTTTATTAGCAACCGCCAACATGGCATCTCTAAAGCCTGTCAACTCTTCTGCAGTAATGCCCTTCTGCTGAATTCCCATCAAAAAAGCCGCCGTTTGTGAAATATTCACCTCGCCCGTAGCTATTTTAGAAAGGGCCTGAAAAGCTTCTTCTTTTGCAAGTGATTGATGTTGGATTAATTGGTTTAGGTAGGTTTTCATCGAAATTTGTTTTGTAGACGAAAGGGAATTAATGGTTTTGATTCTTTAAAATTAAGAACTTTTGAACGTAAGACTTTTTTATCGCTAAAGTGACGAGAAATATTAATCATCTTATTTTCAAAATCGTTTTCTAGCTCTCCTGAAATATTCTTCCATTCATGATAATGAATTCTTATTTTTTTACAATTTGGATGCTCGAAAATAGTTTTAAGTAGAACCCTGTCAGAAATCCCACAAGAATGCCCTAAAACTTCCACATCAAAACCTTCTTCTCTGTCAATAAAGTCTAACAGTTTACTGTATTTATCATCCATTAGATATCCAACCGACTTAAAGAACTGATGATAATCATCAACATTCAAATCTTCTATTTTCTGGTACGAAGGAACTGTTTCATCACCATAACCAAAAATAATCCTGCTTTTATCAAGAAGTGTTCCATGTATATTATTATGAAAAAAACCTTCAGAACTTGAATACCTCTTTGGCGTATTAGAATAATTAAAATTTAGAATGTGGATTGGGTCAACACCTGACTCCATTCTTTTATAATCGTAACTCCCCTTAAGTTTTTGAAAAAAATCATTAATGGAATCTGATATAGGTACTTTACTAAGTTCATTAAAAGTACCTCTTAATTCTCTTTCCAAATAATCCACTATAAACGTTTTAACAGTTTTAAACTCCCTATTGAGTTCTGTTATTGAGACATTTCCCTCTACCGTTTTTAATAATTCATTAAAATATATCCCTTCAAAATCAACCCATTTATATGATTCATCATAAATTATTTTCTCCAAAAATTTATTCTTGAATTTAATGTCACCTTTTCCTTGATCTAATAATTGTTCGGCAACAGAAGCCTCTCTTTTAATCTCAAAGTTTGCTTGTGGTATATTTATTAGCTCATTATCTAAGGCAAACGTTTTTTTGCCGACAGGGGAAGAATATCCATTTAAATGACTTTTAAAAAAGATATCTTCAACAAAGTCCGAATACTTCGTTCTATAGCCATGAGCCAAGTCAAAACCATTCCCAACAATTACTAAAGTATTCTCTTTCTTAAAGCTTCCCATATCACCCCTTCATCCAATTCTCCACCATCTTAACACCATGCTGCGTTAAATAAGCTTCTGGGTGAAACTGAACGCCACGCACATCATACTTCTCATGTGCTTCTGCCATGACATAGCCGTTGTCGTCTTTTGCCGTAATTTTTAATTCATTAGGCATAGAATCTGGCAAAACTGTCCAGCTGTGATATCTACAAACGTCAAAGCGGTTTGGGATGCCTTTGAAAAGCAGCTCGTTTTGGTCAATAACCTCACATGGCGTAGTGACACCGTGAAGTACCTCGCCCATGTTTTCTAATTTACTCCCAAAGGTTTCACCAATGGCCTGGTGCCCTAAACAAACCCCAAAAATACTTTTTGTGGTTTTATACTCTGCCAATAAATCCATCATGATACCCGCTTCTTCAGGAATTCCTGGGCCAGGAGAAAGCATGATTTTATCGTATTTCTTAACATCTTCTACCGATATTTTGTCGTTCCGAAATACATCTACATCGCCACCTAATTCTTTTAAAATGTATACCAAATTGTACACAAAAGAATCATAATTATCTAGTACTAATATTTTCATTTCTTTGCTTTCTTTTTACCCTCGTCAGACATAATCCAGTTGGGGTTTCTTGTTATTGTCTTTATATGTTTGGCCTTCCTAAATCTCAGTGACGACCAATCTTCGTCTATCGCTACCATTCTTACGGGTTCAAAACCCAAATCTCCTAAAGCTTGCCAACCGTTATCTCTATTAAACTCACAGCTATATTTCTTTGAGCTTTTCTTAGGATACGCAAACCAGAATAAGGCATCTTCAGTTAAGTTCTCAGCCACTTTTGGCCCTAAAGCCTCAATTTCAGCCAGCTTGGTACAAAATATTAAACTAAACGGAATCTCAGACGAATCTAAATCCGTTTTCACGTCTAAAAATTCACTAAATGCCTTCATCATCTCCTGAAACTCATCTGGAGCATTCAGAATCAAGATTGACTCTTGCGTCTTAAAATTTAGTTTTTTCAGTAATAAATTCATTGTCAATTTTGCACTGTTATCAAAAGCTGGCCAGTCGCATGCCCGTCCGAAGGCGAGGAGCGTAGTCGAGGACTATATCCCCTCCGCCATTTCCATGGCATCTCTTAATGCTCCTAACTTATTTCCAACTTCTGCCATTTCCAGAGCCACATCAGATTTGGCTACCACGCCCATTCCTGCTTGATAAAAAAGTCTGTTGCCTTTGCTCAAAAATGTACGAATCGCAATAGCGTGGTTAAAATTACCTTTGAAATCCATAAAACCAATGGCTCCACCGTAGATACCTCGGTTGGTATTTTCCAGTTTGTTAATTATGGTCATGGCCATGTGTTTTGGCGAACCCGAAAGTGTACCAGCTGGAAAAGTATCTGCCACTAACTGAAGCGGGTTTGTCCCTTTCATCATCTTACCTGTCACTTTTGAAACCAAGTGAAGCACATGCGAATAATATTGAACCTCTTTAAAAACCTCCACTTTAACCTGTTCTGAGCTTCGGCTCAAATCATTTCTAGCCAAATCTACCAACATCACATGCTCGGCAGATTCTTTAGGGTCGGCGTCCAGTTGCTTCGCCAATTCAGCATCTTTTACATCGTCACCAGTTCTTTTAAAAGTACCTGCTATGGGATGAATTTCAGCTCGCTCGCCATCAATATGAATTTGCTTCTCAGGCGATGAACCAAAAATACTGTAATCTCCTCCATCAAAATAAAACAAATAAGGGGAAGGGTTAATGCTACGCAATGCTCTGTAAACATTGAAATCGTCTCCCTCAAACTGCTTAGAATACCTTCTCGATGGCACTATTTGAAATACATCTCCTCTTAAACAATGTTTGATACATGTGTTGATGGTAGCTTTCATTTGCTCGTCCGTCACATTGCTTTCTTCCTCACTCGTGATTTTAAATTTTTTGCTGCTAGACTTCGGATTGTTCACAAAAAGCTCAATCGTTTCCAAGCCATTTTCTACAGGATTAGCTTCCCCACCATAAGTATGTTCAAAAATGTTCAACTCATTTTTAAAATGATTTATGGCTATCACGTACCTGTAAACTCTATAAATCAAAGAAGGTACTTTATTCTCTTCGTTTTTTTCTTGAATTTCTATGTCTTCAAAATACTGGACGGCATCATAAGCCATGTGCCCAAAAAGACCATTACTTATGGAGCCTCTCTTGCCTTCTGGAGCTTCAAATCTTGCTGCGAAATTTTTCAAAACGCCTACCGCATCTTTTCTGTTTTCTAGTTTAAAGTCTTCTCTAGTTCCATCAGGAAAAACCTGCTTCACCTCGTCGTTATCTATTATGATACTCGCCACTGGATCGCAGCCGATGTAGCTGAAACTGTTTTGCATGGCATGGTAATCTGCACTTTCTAGCATGACAGAGTACTTGTACTGGTCACGAAGACGCATAAAAATACCAACTGGGGTCAATGTATCTGCCAGTTGTTTTTTAGAACGGGTGGTAATGTTAAAAATCTTATTCATCGTAATTTTTCTAATGTTTTAAATTGGTCAATGGCTACGCTTTGACACAAAAAAAGCGGCCTCCTGTCAAACAGAAAGCCGCGTATATATTTTTTAAGCATAGCAAACTCTGTTCAACTCGTTCGAGAAGAAAGCCACCACCAAGAATTTGTTCTGCTTTGATTGTTCATGCCGTAAAACTAGAAAGGATTTTTTATAATGCAATGTTACTTTAAAAAAAAGCTATGGGAATAACTTGTAGATATCGTTTCTTTTAAGAAATCTAGCCATTTCAACAGAATCCCCTTCAATAAAAAGCCCTAAGCGATAAGTACCAATTCTAAGGCGGTAGACATTGTCATAGTTTTTCAATTTAACTAAGCCAAGGATGTCGTTCAAACTCTCACAAGACTTTATTGAAGAAATCACCTTTTCAAGATTCTCTTTTAATTCCCTGTCCTTTAAGCTTCTTACATCTTTCAGAAATGGCCTTAAATAGATTACATTCATGAGCGAAGGGCTGCCATAACTTCTTCTTCAGAAACTACGTCTGTTCTGTCAACCTGCTGCATTAATAATAGTAATCCCAAATCCTCCTTCTCTTCATCTGTAAGAGAATCAAGCCTTTCCTTTTCCTTAGATTCCACAAAAAAACGAACAGCATGCTCCATGAGAGCCTTAACGCTCATGTTTTCAAAGGCTGACAATATTTTGAGCTTAGTCAATGTAGTATTATCTATATCAATATTTTTCCTCATAGCATCTGTACTTAAGCCCTAATTTACAAAATGTATATAATATACACAATGTACTGAATGGGTTTGAAACAAAAAAAGCCCGACCGAAGGCCGAGCTTTTCATATATCATAAGTTAATTTCTTATCCTTTTGCAGCTGCGTAACGAGCTTCTACTGCGTTCCAGTTTACTACTGACCAGAAAGCGTCAATGTAATCAGGACGCTTGTTTTGATACTTTAAGTAGTATGCATGCTCCCAAACATCAAGACCCAAAACAGGAGTACATGGGCACTCCGCTACATCCATTAAAGGATTATCTTGGTTTGGAGATGAACATACACAAAGAGACCCGTCCGCTTTAACACCTAACCAAGCCCATCCAGAACCAAAACGTGTTCCAGCAGCTGCTTTAAATTTAGCTTTGAATTCGTCCACAGAACCAAACTGAGCAATGATAGCCTCTTTTAATGGACCAGAAAGGTTTCCACCAACTCCTTGAGGAGCTAAAATTGACCAGAATAAAGAGTGGTTATAATGACCTCCACCGTTGTTTCTAACCGCAGCTCCACTAGCACCAGCTACAGCCAAGATTTCTTCGATAGTCTTCCCTTCTAAATCTGTACCTGCAATGGCGTTATTAAGATTAGTCACGTATCCGTTATGATGACGGTCGTGGTGTATTTCCATAGTCATTGCATCAAAATGAGGTTCTAATGCGTCGTTCGCAAATGGTAATGCTGGAAGTTCAAAAGCCATAATATTATTGTTTAATAAGTTTTCAAATTTATTGTCTTGATATGGTAACGGATTCAATGCTGATTATGTTCGCAATTGTTCAAAAAATTGCTTTATCAGCTGCTCTGACTCCGTAGCTAGCACCCCAGAGGTGATTTCCTTTCTGGCATGAATAATATCCTTAGAATATTTGGTATAGCCCCTTTTCACATCATGAGCCCCATAAATAACGTGATCGACTTGACTCCAAGCCAAAGCACCTGCACACATTACACAGGGCTCCAGCGTTACATAAAGCCTACATTCTCTTAAATACTTAGCGTCCAAATTATTTGCCGCCGCCGTAATGGCAATCACCTCTGCATGAGCAGTGACGTCTTTGAGCCGCTCAGTTTGATTGTACCCTTTACCAATAATCTGATTTTGGTCGGTTACCACAATTGCCCCTACGGGAATCTCACCCTCTTCAAAAGCCTGATGGGCTAAGTCCATAGCTTTTGACATAAAATACTCGTGCGAAAAAAGAGGATAGGATTGTTTCATGGCTCAAAAGTATTTTAAGTCCTTTAACAGACAAAGGCTTTATGTCTTTTTCACAAATCTGTAATTGACAGAAATGGTTCTTTAGCATTTTTTTTTCAATTTGCGGAGCAATAAGAAATACACAATGGAAATCAAACCAGAAGAAGTAAGAGCATTTATTCAGGCAGCATTAAGAGAAGACGTAGGTGATGGCGACCACACGTCACTTTCTACCGTTCCCGCAAGTGCACAGGGCAAAGCCAAATTATTGGTAAAAGACGATGGCATTCTAGCAGGCATAGAACTGGCTAAAGCTATCTTTAATGAGGTAGACCCTGAATTAGAAATAGAAATTTTACTTCATGACGGTGATGAAATCAAATACGGAGACATTGCATTCTATGTCTCTGGAAAAGACCAATCCATTCTTACTGCAGAGCGATTGGTACTTAACTGCATGCAGCGTATGAGTGGCATTGCCACCACAACCAGAGCCATTGTCAAGAAACTAGAAGGCACTAAGTGTAAAGTGCTAGACACCAGAAAAACAACACCAAACTTCCGTTTGCCCGAAAAATGGGCGGTAAAAATAGGTGGGGGCGTAAATCATAGAACGGGGCTTTACGACATGATTCTGATCAAAGACAATCATGTGGATTATGCCGGTGGCATCAAAAACGCCATGCTTTCTGCTCAAAAATATCTACAAGAAACAGGAAGACACCTACCTATAGAAGTTGAAGTGAGAGACTTTGAAGAACTAAACGAAGTTTTAGAAATAGGTGGTGTGGTAAGAATCATGCTTGACAACTTTAACTACGAAGACACCAGAAAAGCCATTGCCATTATAGATGGGCGATTCCCTGTAGAATCTTCTGGCGGAATTACGCCCGAAACCATTCGCTCTTATGCTGAATGTGGGATAGATTTTGCCTCCATGGGATACCTTACCCACAGCATTAAAAGCTTGGACCTAAGCCTAAAAGCCGTAAAATAAAACCCTTTTAATTTTCTTGGAGAAGGTCAACATTTCACAATACATTTGACTTCAAATTAAGTCAAACGAAATGAAAGCGAAACTAATCTCACTCCTTATCTTTTCTGCTTTAACCATCAGTATATCTGGATGTAAAAAGAAAGGAGGTCCATTATCCTGTGCGGCAGATTCTGTAAGATATTCTGAAGATATTAGTGCATTTATTGGCAATCAGACCAAAGGAAACTGTGAAGCCGTGAAGAAGTCTATAGATAAGCTATATAAAAGCTGTACCGCCCTGGCTGTTGCAGACAGAGAAGCCTACGAGGAGTTTCAGAATGACTTTGATTGTAACGATTATAACTAAGACCAATCTTGCTATGAAAATCAACTATTTACACCTACTCATTTTTTCACTTTTGCTTTTTTCGGTAGGCTGCAAAAAAGCCTCAGTATTAAACCCATTAGGGTCTTCTCAAAAGTGTGAAAGCGATGCAGAGAAATACAGTAATGCTATTTCTGTTTTTGCTAACCAACAGACCAATGCTAACTGCCTCTCTGTAAAATCAACGCTACAGGCAGCTGTAAAAAGCTGTGCTATTGGCCTTTACGCAAACGCCGATGCCTACAAGGATTTAGATTGTTCTCAGTTCTAGATATCCGCTCTTTCTAGCCATTTATGGCTGTTATGTGGCACGTAAGATTCCATTAGCTGAAAAACCCCTTCAATCGAATCAGAGATCTGAACAATCTCTCGGTTCGATTGTTTCAAAAAGCCTTCTCTCACCATTAGATCCATCTGAGCTATCAATGGCTTATAAAAACCATTGACATTCAAAAGAGCAACCGGCTTTTTGTGGAGTCCCAATTGAGACCAAGAAAGGATTTCAAAAAGCTCGTCCATACTCCCAAAACCACCAGGAAGTGTGATAATAGCATCACACATTTTTTCCATCAAAGCCTTACGTTCATGCATGCTTTCTACCACATGAATTTCTGTTAAAGCGGGATGACCAACCTCCATTTTATCTAAAAATGAAGGAATGATACCTACCACTTGCCCACCGTTATCCATAACGGTGTCTGCTATGGTGCCCATTAAGCCTAAGCTACCTCCGCCATAAATCAAACGAATGCCTCTTTTTACCAATTCCTTACCTAAGGCTACCGCCGTTTCTTTATAAACTGGATTTACACCAGAGTTTGCTCCACAATACACCAAGACCGATTTCATGAAATGTTCTTTTATTTAATCATCACTTGCCCAAAAATAGGGGATTATTTTCACTAATTTGGGACAGAATTTAACCAAAACAAACCCTTTCGAAATGAGTATTGAAGAAAACAGACGTTCGTTTATTAAAAAAATGGGTGGTAGTGCCATAGCACTTCCCTTCATCTCAAAAAAAGGACTTCCAAAACCAGAACAAGCCTATGAAGGCAAAAAACTAGGTATCGCACTCGTAGGTCTTGGGTATTACGCGGTTCAAAAAATACTACCCGCCATTGATGAGTCTCCTTATTGGGAACTGACTGGTATCGTTACAGGTACGCCATCAAAAATCCCAAAACTGAAAGAAAAATACAAGCTCAAGGATGAGAACATATTGAATTATGACAACTACGCTAATCTGGCAAATTGTCCTGATATTGACGTAGTATATGTATGTCTTCCAAATGGCTTACATGCCGAATATTCCATTAAGGCTGCCAATGCAGGAAAGCACGTCATCACTGAAAAGCCAATGGCCAATACCGTGAAAGAATGTGAAGACATGATGAAGGCCTGCGAAAAAAACAAAGTGAAACTAGCCGTGGGCTACAGATGCCACTTTGAGCCTTTTAATCTAGAGCTTATGCGTTATGGCAGAGAAAACACATTTGGTAAGATAAACTACATTCAAAGCATGTTTGGCTGGACTGCTAGCGACCCAAAAATGTGGCGTTTAAATAAAAAACTAGGAGGCGGAGGCCCTCTAATGGATGTGGGTATTTATAGCATCAATGCCGCTAGATACACCAAAGGAATGGAGCCACGTTCGGTTATCGCAAACTTTGGACCCGTTACAGACAAAACCAGATTTAGTGAAGTAGAAGAATCCGTTTCTTGGCATATGGAATTCCCTGACAACACCGTTTTTACTGGCTTTACTTCTTACAATACCAATGTAGAGAAATTTCAGGCTTACGGAGACAAAGGCTGGGTAGAAATGGGGCCTGCTTTTAGTTATGGGCCCATTGTAGGAAACACATCCAAAGGTAAAATGGACATGGAAGTGGTCTATCACCAAACCTACCAAATGAACGGAATGGGTGCTATGTTTTTAAGCCCCGACCCTGTTCCAGACCATTGCTCTGGTGTAGAAGGCTTAAAAGACATCAAAATCATGATGGCCATCTACGAGTCTGCCAAAGCTGGCGGGAAGAAAATCATGCTTTAAAACGCTTTCAAAAAACTTACGGTAGAGGTCAATATGGCCTTTACCGTAATATAAAAACCTTCGGATTGATTTGATAATAAGGCTCCTACATAACTTGACTAAAAAAATTAGATATGAAGTCAAGTCTCCGTATTCTTACCTTTATACTTTTAGTAAATCCTATTCACGCTCAAATTGTTATTGAACCTAAAGACGGCGGAAATCAATCGTTCTTTGGAAGTACTAATGAGGTACCAACGGTACTCGGAGTAAATAAACAACCAGTCATCACTATTAGCCCAGATTTTGGCAATATTGGAGTAAGCACGAATTTTTATACAGGTAACACCTTGCGGTTCCCAACACACGCCAAAGTACATATTAGAACCAACTCTAACTCCAGTAATGATGGGGTGGGTCAAGGTCCTCAGCTTTTATTAGATGAAAACGATTCTGATGATTATGCTCGCCTTCGGTTTAGGCAGTCAAAAATTGTCACGACAATTGGCCCAAAAGGAGACCTTACCACATCGCTTACTCCAAAAGGAAGATACTGGGATATAGCTGGTTTTGGAAATGCCGACGAAGTGAAAGACGATAAATTAAACTTTTTTCATAGTGGATATGGGAATGTTATGACCGCAACTGGTCAAGGCCGAGTTGGCATTAAGACGACTAGCCCTGATGCCGATTTGGATGTAAATGGGTATACTAAACTTGGGGAAAACTCAGGCGTTTTTAAAAACAAGTTTGTTACAGGAACGAGCTCGAGCAATTGTAGCAACAATCAAACCACCAGTATAGCACTCGGAATAAATGCTAGCAGAATAATGGCAGTAAGTGTCTTGGTAAACGCTGGCAGTGAATGGTATGGGCCAGGCGATAGGTATAACAACAGAGAATATTCTTATCGAATAAATGGAAGTAATTTAGAATTTACTTTTGCCGCAGTTTCTGGATGCGATTTTATTATAAGAAACTACCGCATCAATGTAACCTATAGCGACACCGTTATTCCTTCAATTTAAGTGTCTTAATATCAGCAATCAACTGATTAACAGAAGTCTTATTTAAGCCATTATAGATTCCTCTTATGTGTTTATTTTGATCAACAAGTACAAAGTTTTCTGTATGCAGGAAATCGTCAACTGTTTTTTCAATGCCCATATTTTCTTCTATGAAATATGCATTTCTTCCTAAAGCATAGATTTGAGCCCGGTCTCCCGTAAGCAAATTCCACTTTTTACTTTTTATGCCTCTTTTTTTTGCGTAACCCGCCAATTTCTCCACAGAATCTCTATCTGGAGTAACAGAATGAGAAATAAGCATAACCTCATCGTCATCCATAAACTCGTCTTGGAGTATGCCCATATTATCGCTCATTTGCGGACAAATACCCGGGCAAGTGGTAAAGAAAAAGTTAGCTACATAAATCTTCCCTTCCAGAGAGCTTTGTGTAACAGAATCTCCATCCTGATTTATTAAAGAAAATTCCGGAATAATATGAAACCCATTAAGTGAATCACTATCCACACTTATCCATTGGGGCGTAAATGAAGCTTCATCAAAATATGGCAACTCCTCTACCCTGCTCTCATTTTGCTCCTCATTGTTTTCACAAGAACTTAAAGACCATAAGCCCAAAAATGTGAGTATAATATATTTACTTCTGAACAATCTCATTTTGTAATTCATAACATAAAGCAGAGCGTTTCAGCCCAAAAATCCTTCCATTTTTAGCTTCATAATTTACATAAAGCTTCCCATTTTCCCACCACGTTTGCTGCATGCCTTCCTCTTTTCCATTAACAATATTCATCTTTTTAAAAATTTTACCACTTGGGTACCATTTCCTTTGAACACCGTGTACCACACCCTTAACGAAGTTAGACTCGGAAACTAAAACCCCTTCTGCAGACCATGTTTTTGACACTCCTTCCCTTTTGTTTGAACTGAATTTAGCCTCATATCTCCGTGTGCCTGCCCCATCCCACTTTTGTGCCAAGCCTTCCTTTTTCCCTTTGTAGAAAGATTTGCTCTCTCTAACAGTACCGTCTGGAAAGTACTTAACAGCAAAACCACTGAAGGCTTTGCTGTCTAATAACCATTGACCAGTATTGGCGTTCAGCACCAACTTACTCTCATCAATTTCAATGTTTGGAATTGAAATACTGGAAGATAAACTTTGGCATCCCAAAAGCACCCACAATGAAAATATTGAATACATAATTATCTTATTGAACTTGGTGTTCCCTGATAAGCTCCTGGGAAAATGATGTAATACTTGTTGATATAAAGCTCGTTTTCGATATGGTAATGATAAACAGCCTCTGTAGAATGCTGCGTAGTGCTTGTATGACCACCCGATGCATCTAAATCTGTTGGGTAAGTGCCTGTAGAATTACACTTTCTTCCGTATATAAAGAAACCGTCAGCAATAATCCCTACAAGTTTTTCGTCGTCTTTCGTCCAGGCTTCTGGCTCTGTATGGTAGTGATATTCCGCTGGTCCAATATGAGCACCAGAATAATCCAAACTTACAGCTGCCTGACTTAAAGCCCCATTTCCTTCTTGGTCGTTAAAAATAGCCGCTCCACTTATCGCAATTCCGATAGCTCCTAAGCTAGTTGCGGTTGTTTTTGAAGCTTTAGTTGGATTGGCAGAAACAGTGAGTGTCGCATAGCCATCATATCCTGTAAGCAAACTTGGGGTAGCCACAAAACCATCTTGCGGAGCTACATATAAAGCATTTCCTACTCCCCAATAAGGCGATGTATGATTTGGCAAGCCATTGGTTTCAATAACCACCTTAGAGCCATCTAAATAAATGTCGGTATTGTCTTCATCAAATTCGGCAAAAGCAGCACTAAGTGAGCTCGTTACGTCTGCAATAGGATCTTCAGAGCTATCGTTATCACAGCCTGAAAAAATAAACAAACCCGTAAGGGCAACAGCAGTGGTTATTACAAAATTTCTCATTTCTCTTTATTAATTTTTTATTCTCTTCTTACTTAGAGACCTTTCCTAAAAAAAACTTGCGGTAGATTCTTGCGAAAGAATAAAACCCAGAAGAATAAAGATTATAAGCAACTGATGTTCAGACAACAACACACCTTTGCCTTTCTAATATTTCTTTCATAAAATATTCTGGAATGATATAAGGAGTCTCTAAAAGGTGTTTGTATTTAGCAGTTTAGCCAGGGTGGTTTAATGAATCAAAGCCATGTTTTACCAAAATGTAGTTAGAATATTTTCGACTAAATGGTTTGCCTCCAAACCACTATTGCGGTCTTTTCGCTTTGAGCTTGATTCAATTTTGAGCTTACATCATGACAACTACATATTTAATAAAACCATCGTTGGCTAAATTTTTGCTTACCTAAATTCAGGTATCCTATATTTGACCAACCCTAAATTCAAAGTCATTGCCAAAGTTTTCATTGTTTTTAATTCTTCTATTATTCGGCTGTGCTGAAGAAGATGGTATAACTGCTCAACAGGCCAAAATAATGTTTGACGACTTCAACTACGAAAGCAGTTCAGACATAGCTCTTAAAAACTTTGGCTGGGAGGTTAGATCAGGAAATGGTGGCCCAGGAGAACCAGGAAGGTCATGGTTGAAAGAAAATGTAAGTTTTATCATTGACCCAACCCTTTCTACCAATAAATTAATGAAGCTTACCGCTTCCACAAATGGAAAAGGAAAGGGAACTTACCAGTCCGAAATCTCTCATAAAATCGCCTATTGGGAGGGCACCTATGCGGCAAAAATTTACTTTTCGGATTCACCAGCCTCAGGCGATATAGAAGGAGACAGAATAAACCAAACGTTTTTTGCAATCTCAGGACTAGACTCCGCCTTAGCACCAAATTATAGCGAACTAGATTTTGCGGAATACCTCCCAAATGGTGGTTGGGGTACAGAAGGTGCTACTTTCTGGATGACCTCATGGGAAACCTACCAAGAGTCGCCTTGGATTCAAGACTCACAATCTGATGAAATCAACGAAAGTTTTGAAGGATGGCACATTATAAGTGCAACCGTGACTAATAATGAAATCAAGTATTACATTGACGGCAAATTAAAAGCCACCCACACCGAAAGGTTTTATCCAGAACAGGAAATGAGAATTAGTTTCAATATATGGTTTTTAGGAGGAGGCTTAATAGAGAGTCCTTCTGTAAGAAGCTACGAGCAACTGGTGGACTGGGTATATTACACCAAAGACCACCTCATAAACCATGAAAAGTTGCCAGACCTAATTCAAGACCTCCGCCAGAGAGGTGTTCTAAGACTTGATGAAATTTAGCCTTTCTATCTTCATCAAGCTACTCACACTATATCCTATTTTATCCACTTTATACACTCATAAGACGACATTGCTCGCCATGCTATCAAAACCAATGGTTTTCTTACTAAATTTGGATAGCTAACTGATGCGTTTTTTGAAAACATAAAAAAGCTGCAGACCTTTCATCATTACAACCCTCTAATGAAAAAACTACTCGTACTCATCGCTCTATTATGTCCTATTCTCCTTTCCGCTCAAACCGGAAAAGTGATGGACAATATGAAAATGGACAGCAAAATCCTGAAAATGGAACGTAACTATGCCGTCTATTTACCCCCAGGATATGAAACTTCTGAACGTTCTTACCCTGTACTTTATTTACTTCATGGTGCCACAGATAACCATACAGGCTGGGTACAGTTTGGTGAAGTTTTACATATCACAGACAAAGCCATAAAAGAAGGGAAAGCCACACCTATGATTATCATCATGCCAGATGCCGACACTAAGGTGATGGGTTATTTTAATGTACCTGATTATAATTATGAGGATTTTTTCATCAATGAACTCATCCCTCACGTTGAGGAGAAGTACAGAATAAAGTCACAGAAACGTTTCCGTGCCGTGGCTGGGCTTTCTATGGGAGGTGGTGGCACATTTATGTATGCCCTGCGTCATCCAGAATTGTTTTCTTCGGCCTGCCCATTGAGTGCCTATGTTGGCCCTATGACCAAAGAACAAAACAACGAAAGGTTTAAAAGACAATTTCCAAATGCCACCGCCGCCCAAGCAGACAGCTACTTTGAAAATTATAATGCCCTAAACTTATTGGCGAAAGCAGATGTAGAAAAAGTAAAAAGTGTAAAATGGTATATCGACTGTGGTGATGACGATTTCCTTTACGAAGGAAACGCCCTTATGCATATAGAAATGAGAAAGAAAGAAATCCCGCATGAATACAGAGTGAGAGATGGTGGCCACAGATGGTCCTATTGGCGTTCTGCATTACCAGAAGTTTTGGGCTTTATTTCAGATACCTTTCATCAGAACTAACCTCACCCTCCGCCCTCTCCCGTGTGAAAGGGGACTTAATATATAAAATATGAAAAGAAGAGATTTATTAAAGAACCTAACCCTCGGTACAGCAGCAATGGTTGCCATACCCGCATGGGCAAAAAATTGGTCTAAAAGTGACCTGCCTATAGGTAGAGTATTAGCCCCTTCAGATGAGGCCCTGCTTACCAATATTATTGATACTTTAATTCCTAAAACAGATACTCCAGGTGCTATAGAACTCGGTGTTGAAAAATTTGTCAAAGCCATGGTAGATACCATGCATACCGAAGAAGACCAAAAAGCATTTTATGCTCAGATTCCAGCGGTTGATGCTTTTGCAAAAAGGAAATACGGTTCAGCATTCTCTAGCCTTTCGGCCAATCAAAAAACAGAATGTTTAGGTATGATAGAGGTCAATGAGAACAAAGAGTTGAGCAGCTTTTTCAAAACATTGAAAAACTACAGCATACAAGGCTATACCGGCTCTGAGTGGTATATGACAGAAAAAGCTGGATATGAATACGCCCCTGGATATGGTTTTGGATGTGTGGATGTTGAACAATAATTAGAGACAAACAATGACGAATAAAGATAAATCATCAAAGAAAAGAAAGTATGACGCCATTGTCATAGGCTCTGGAATTAGTGGCGGCTGGGCGGCAAAAGAACTTGCAGAAAAAGGCTTAAAAACCTTGATATTAGAGCGTGGACCAGACGTAAAACATATTATAGATTATCCCACCACCATGATGATGCCGTGGGATTTTGAGCACGGACTTAAGCTCCCGCTCAAGGAAAGAGAGGAAAACCCAATCGCTTCTAAATGTTACATTTTCAATGAAGATGCGAAACATTTTGTCGTGAAAGACAAAGAACATCCATACGTTCAAGACAAGCCTTTCGACTGGATTCGTGGCTATCAAGTTGGTGGTAAGTCATTACTTTGGGCTCGTGAAACTCAGCGATGGAGTCACCTTGACTTTGAGGGACCTGCTAGAGACGGTTTTGCGGTAGAATGGCCAGTAACCTATGATGAACTAGCACCTTGGTATAGCTATGTTGAAAAATTTGCAGGTATTACTGGAAATAGAGACGGCCTAGAAAGTTTGCCTGATGGTGAATTTATGAAGCCATTTGAGCAAAGCTGTGTGGAAGAATATTTTGATAAGTTTCTTCAAAAAAACTACGAAAACCGTAGAGCTATCATAGCCCGCAAGGCACACATCACAGACCCACAAGACATTCATACGCAGCAAGGCAGAGCCAAGTGCATGCACCGTAACCTTTGTCAGAGAGGTTGCCCTTACGGTGGGTATTTCAGCAGTAATGCTTCTACCATTCCTTGGGCCTTAAATACAGGCAACTGTACTTTAAGAGCCGACTCTGTGGTACAGTCTATCATCTATGATGAGAAAAAAGGCAAAGCTGTTGGCGTGAAAGTCATTGACAGAATTAGCAAAGAAGAAATTGATTTCTTCGCTGACATCATTTTTGTGAATGCCGCTGCCATGAATACCACGGCATTACTGCTCAACAGTACTTCTAGCAGATTCCCAAATGGTTTAGGAAACGATAATGAACTCATGGGAACACACATTGCATTTCATAATTATAGAGCTCGTGTAAGTGGTTCGTATGAAGGTTTCGCGGATAAAACAACCTCCGGAAGAAGAGTAGGTGGCAGTTATATGCCAAGATGGAGAAACCTTTACGAGCAAGAAACGGACTTTATCCGTGGTTATGCTGCTGGATTCTCAACAGGAAGAGGCGAAGGTTTTGGAAGAGATGGCGTAGGAGCCGACTTAAAGGATAATTTAATGAATCGCCAAACTGGGCCATGGCACGTAGGCTCACATATGATGGGCGAAACAATTCCGAAAGCGTCTAGTAAACTTACCCTTGATAAGTCTAAAACGGATGATTGGGGTATTCCATTAATTCATTTTGACCTAGATTATGACGACAATGATGAGAAAATGGTGAAAGACTATTTAGAAAATACAGTAGACATGTTTGAAAAAGCGGGCTTTACTAATATCCGTACCTCAGATTCAAAACAAGCTCCAGGACTTGATATTCATGAAATGGGTGGTGTAAGAATGGGTAAAGACCCTAAAACATCATTGTTAAACAAATACAATCAACTGCATGAATGTAAAAACGTATTTGTAACGGATGGTGCTATGATGACTTCTACTTCTACCCAGAATCCATCATTGAGTTATATGGCCTTTACGGCTCGTGCGGTAGATTACGCAGTGAAAGAAATGAAGAAGGGGAATTTATAAAACGAAAACCGCTCTTGTTAAATCTAAGCCCAAGTCTTAATTGACTTGGGCTTTTATCTTTGTAAACATCAGACTACATCCCTATAAATCAACTTTTTGTATATTCTTTTTGACCATAATTGGCATCCATTGTATCTTTACTAGTAGAAAGTATAAACAAGTTTCACACAGATAACATTTATCCAATCATGCCGCATACGTTAAACCTTCTCTCGCCTTTCTTTTTAAAACTAAACCAACAACTGAGATGACATTTCTTAAAATTTTAAAAACTAAACGAAAACACTTACTCCTTATAACCTTGTGTATGATAGGCTTGACTGCGTGTATAAAGGATTATGTATTATCTAGTGGTGAAATTTCTTATGACATTTTTGAAGAAAAAAAGATGTTTGCTGGAGATATTCAAGGACAGTTTTATACGGATAGAAGTAGTGCAAATGATGATGAGAAGTACCGCTATTTGTTTACGGGGTCGCATTTTGATGACTGTTGTTTGATATACATAAGAACAGAGTCTTTTGATAGGGATGCTACTTTATTCGATAAAGAAAACCTAGCACTTTCCGCCTTTACCATTTCTGATAGTTCTGCCAAAAGTTTGGGGGTTAGTGGAGGGAATTACCTTTTTGACGAAGGCAGACTAGAGATAAAAAGTCTATCCAAAAAAGAAATGCGAGCTGAATTTGATTTTGTTTTTGTGGACAAAACAGCTGGTTTGGACACACTCCGTTTAAATAATGGAGAGTTAGTAATTCATGATTTAGAACACCACTTTGGTACAGCCAATTTTTAAATAATGTAAAAAAGCCCAAGTCTTAATTGATTTGGGCTTTTTTAGTGGCTATCAAACCGCTTCGCAAACAAAAAGGCCTCGAAAACTCGAGGCCATTTGCTAAACTATATATAACTTTTTAAACGTCAATTTGTCTCTCACTAATTCAATTAGTGACCTTTCCTTTTACCAGGACCATGTTTTTGTCCGCCTTTGTTTTTCATGCTAAACTCCGCTAGAAAAACACCATCAGCATCAAATCCGACTGCTTGGTAAGTTTCGTCTACCAAAATCAGCAACACACCATAGTTTCCATCTGAATTTAAAATGGCCTTATGAACCGTAGCTCCATCATAGTTAGCTGCGATATAATCTGTAATAGCTGCTGGCAAATCTGCCGCATCCACACTTGTTCCTTTAGAACCATGCGTTCTCTCTTCCACAAAATTGCCATCGGCGTCAAAAACCAAGCCTGCATGCGAACCATCACTTAGCGTAATTTTCACATAGGTTTGGGCATTTTCATCCCTTGTACCTGCTCTGTTAATAGTAGCACCTGCGTAGTTTGCGGTGATGTAATCAGTAATGGTAGCAGAAAGGTCTTCTACAGCTACTTCTGTTACATTACATTTTCCTTTGTGGCCAATAACGGCTCCTGTTGAGTCTTCGGCTGTGGCTAAAAACATCATATCCATCACAGAAGAGACGCCGTCAATGTCAGAAGATGCGTCCACTTCATTTTTATCACAAGATGTCAAAACAGACATTATAGCAATAACAAATACCCAAGCAAATTTTAAATTTCTCATCTTTTTTTAAATTTTAATGTTTGAAAATAGATTAATGGCAAGCACCGCTTACATGTAAATATCAATTCATATCTATCTCTTTTATAGGTTAGTACGACCAGGTCTTTTAGGAAAAAAGTTTAGAATATCCCGTTCGTGTTTACATAATATCATACGACAAGAGTTTGTTGAACCGTTGCCTTAAAATGAAATATTTTTACGAGGCAACGGTTTTAATGCCGTTCTTCGTAATTACAAGTAGGAAAAAAAGTTTAGTTTACTCACTCAAAGCCTTTTTCGTGTTTCAGAGAAAGAAGAAAAATATAAGCTTGGATGAAATTTTGGATGGATGCCTTAGAAATAGGCCTTCTGCCCAGAAGCAGCTCTACGAGCGATTCTATGGATTTGCTAAGAGCATTGCTTTGCGTTATGCTTCAGCTAGTGATGAAGTTCAAGAAATGATGAATGATGGTTTCTTGAAAATTTTCTCAAAACTGGATTTATACGACAGAGAACAGTCTTTTGAAGCATGGTTTAAAACCGTAATGGTTAGAACGTGCATTGACTATTATAGAAAAAACCATTCAAAAGTTGGCCTAGTTGACATCGACGAGCTCCATTACTTATCTTATGAAGACCATCTATTAGAAAGGTTAAATGCAGAAGAGATTCTTGATTTGATGAAACATCTTCCGCCATCGTACAAAGCCGTTTTCTCCCTATTTATAGTGGAGGGCTACAGCCATGGAGAAATCGCCAAGATGTTAAATATAAATGAAGGCACCTCTAGATCCAATCTTTCTAAAGCACGTGTAAAAATGCAAGAGTTGGTTAAAAAATACACTTCAGACATAAACCATTACAAAAATGTCTAACGAAAACTTTGATAAAAAAATACGAGAAAAGCTCGTTAACCATATACCCAAATATGACTCAGGAGCGTGGCAAAACTTCAGCAAGTTGCTGCCCGCCCCGTGGTACACCAAACTATTTACGAATAACTTGGGATGGGTAATTGGCGGCTTGAGCACTTCCGCTTTACTTTTTACGATATATCTAACTAACACAAAAAACGAGTTACTGAATGACGAGATTTCTACGCTAAAAAATCAGATTGAGATTAAAAACGAGATACTTCCAGCCGATGCTAACGCTCTGGCACAAACGGATACCGTTTATATCACTCAAGAGGTTAATAAATACATAAGAGTAGCCATTTCAGAAGAAAAATCTTTCCAAGCCGGAATAGAAAAAGGATATGCAGATGCATCTAAAGACATCGCATATCTTCAATCTGAGATTGATGTGTTAAGAAAAGAACAATTAGCTCAAAAGACTAGCGAGCTTTTACATGGAAATGCGTCTTTAAGCGAAAGCCAAAAAGAGTTTTTAGCAGTAGCAGATAATAAGAGCTCTGATACGCCTTCTGAACCATCATTCGATAAGTCTTCAGATGATGGTATACTTCAGCAAAACATAGGTTCACTGCCAGAAAACCAAACGGAAGTTTCCGAAGAGGTTACTTTAGCTAAAGATGTCGTCGATGAATCGATGAAGTCCATTGTAGAAGATGAGAAAGAAATAGTTGCACAAATAGAGAGAACTACACCAGAAAAGCCTAAAAAGAAAGTCAATTGGCCCAAAATGCGTTTTGGTATCAATACAGATTACTTAGGACTAAAGGTTTTATCCACAGGCCCTGCTGCGGAAGTTTTTATTACGGATAAGTTTAGCTTTAATGCCTCTGCTATTTTCTCTGGGCAGGTTGAAACCACCCACCCTTTTGCTAAAGATTTTAATAAAATGACAGGAAAAGACTTTGATAATGAGTACAAACCCTTTGTGGACGAAAGGACGGAGCATATTGAAGATATCTCTATCAAAACATCTTTTGTCAAACTCCCCCTTTATTTTAATTATTATATCAATACTTGGAGTAGGTTTAATTTCCTTATCTCCGCAGGAACAAAACTAGACCTCTCTGTATACCAAGACGTTGGATATTTTAGTGGTCCCTTAGGGTTTCAAACCAGAAACAGATTTGAAGCCAAAGCAAAACCTAAAACTTTTAATAACTTATTTTACGGAATGGGCTTACAATATCAATACAAAGGTTTTGTAGGTCAGGTAACGCCATATTTTGATTTTGCTTTTAGACGGGCCGACTATTTTGTGCCTTCCAAGAACTTTGGCGTTAATGCATCTTTAAAGTTTGAATTTGGCAAATAACATCATTCCTTTCACTAAAATACCCCTCTTTTTTCAAGCATTTTGAAGGGTGTTTTAGTTGTTATAAATGAAAATCAAAAGCACCTTTTGTCTGTGCTTTAAGGAAAATTAACCAAGACAACCCACTGGAACCTTTGTCCTGAGTTACCCTTTCCGTATTTTTGCCCCTCTTTAGACAAAACGGGTTGTCCGTTTCGTTATAGAAATAAAAAAGAATGAAATATAAATTACTTTTTATAAGCCTGTTAATTTCTCAAATGGCCTTCTCTCAGATGAAGACCAGTGCTTTTGTTTTTGGCCCTAAAATAGGGGTTCAGGCCAATAACTTGAAAATATATAACAATAAAACCGATATCAGCAATAAGCTTTCGTTGCAATATCACGCTGGCCTTTTTGCAAGACTTAACATGGGAAAATTCAGTCTACAGCCAGAAGCTATTTTCCAAATCAAAGGTTCTTCTTTAAGCTCACCAGACGAAAAACACACCTACAGATACCTTAGTACGCCAATACTACTGGGAATCCAGCCACTAAAAGGTCTGACTTTTGAGATAGGACCAGAATTTAGCTGGGCTCTGAATCAAGGGTGGAAAAAAGACGGCGTGCAGCAGTTTGGCCCAGACACCAAGACAGACAAAGCTCTTGTTTTAGGGACAAGAATAGACCTTTTAGACATGTTTTCTATGTTTAGTGTGAATATCAGATACGTACATGGTCTAGATGACGTCACTTCTAGTGGAACAGATTTGAACAGCAGCACATCTTTCAGAAATAGAACCGTACAGTTAGGTATTACCTACAACTTTTCTGAGTACTACAAATGGTGGAAAAAATACGGCGATAAGAAGAAGAAATAATTTGCCCCCCTGGGCAAGCTCATAGCTATTTACAATCATGAATTTTATAGAAGAATTAAAGTGGAGAGGCATGTTAAATCAAACCATGCCAGGTACAGAAGAGCAACTTCAAAAAGAAATGACCTCCGCTTATATAGGTTTTGACCCTACCGCAAAATCACTTCATATAGGAAACCTAGCCACCGTGATGCTTTTAGTACACCTTCAGAGAGCTGGGCATAAGCCTTACGCTTTAGTAGGAGGTGCCACAGGTATGGTTGGCGACCCATCAGGAAAAGCTGCCGAAAGACAGTTTTTAGATGAAAACGTACTCAAAGAAAACCAGGCAGGCGTTAAAGCTCAATTAGAAAAATTTTTAGACTTTGACTGCGGCGAAAACGCTGCAGAAATGGTCAATAATTACGATTGGTTTAAAGAGTTTGGTTTCCTCGACTTCCTGAGAGAAGTAGGAAAATACGTCTCTGTGAACTACATGATGAGTAAAGACTCTGTCAAAACGAGATTGACAACAGGTATTTCTTATACCGAGTTTACTTATCAATTATTACAAGGGTACGATTTCTACCATTTGTACAAAAACAAGAACATTCGCCTTCAGATGGGTGGTTCAGACCAGTGGGGAAACATCACTACGGGTACAGAACTTATCAGAAGAAAAGAAAATGCAGACGCTGATGCAGAGTCTGCAGACTATACCGCTTTTGCCTTAACTACGCCATTGGTTACTAAGGCTGATGGTACCAAGTTTGGTAAATCTGAAGCAGGAAACGTGTGGTTAGATGCTGATTTGACTTCCCCATACCAGTTTTACCAATTCTGGATTAACCAGGCCGATGAAGACTGTAAGAAACTTATTCGTGTTTTCACGCTTCTTTCTCAAGAGGCAATAGAAAAACTAGAAGCAGAACAAGCCGAAGCTCCTCACTTAAGAGTGGTGCAGCATGCCATAGCAAAAGACGTAACCGTAAGAGTGCACGGCCAAGAGCAATATGACTTAGCCGTTAAAGCCTCTCAAGTGCTTTACGGAAAAGCTACACTAGAAACGCTTCAAGAATTGGACGAAAAAACCTTTACCAGCATATTTGACGGCGTACCGCAATCCAACATCTCAAAAGCCGATTACGACGCCTGTGAGTCGCTGTTAGATTTAATTTCGGTTACCACCAACGGTGATATTTACGCATCAAAAGGCGAAGCCAGAAGAGCTCTAAAAGGAAACGCTGTAAGCGTCAATAAAACAAAACTGCAAGACGAAAAACTGGCAGTTTCGGAATTGGCTTTACTGAATGACAAATACCTTTTGATAGGTAAAGGCAAGAAAAATCATATTGTTAGGGTGGGGTGATTAAAACTTACCTCTGAATAATACGCCATGAATCACCTTTTTTGAAAGAGATTTTTTTGCCGTCAAAAACCATTGAGCCAACACTTAGACCTACCCCTATACTAATTAAAGAATAGCCCAGACCCTTTGCGGCATACTTAGGGACATTGTCATTCTTAATTGCTGAAATTACTCCAAAAGACCCCAACCCTATTAAGCCCGAGAAAAAAAGAAATCTCCCAAATTTGTCAACCGGCTCCAATTTGGGGTATGGAATCCTAACATAATCAATCTTATTAAGTGGTACAGACATCCTTATCATATTGTCTTCCCCATTACGGTAGATAAGATATTGCTCTAATACTTTCTCGCCCTCATAAATTCTGACATGAGAATGAGTAAGATCAAGGGATATTGAAATTTCCGTCTTATTAAGAATTACACCCTCTACTGAAGTTTTATTTAACAAATCTGGGCTCTTATTTTCCCCAAAAAATTCTACTGTTAATTTCTTCCCTGTTAAATTATATTCCTTTTTCCCATTATCAGATTTTAGATAAAATTCGGGAGTTACTAATTGTGCTGAAACGTTGAGACTATAAATAAAAGAAAAAAATAGGAGGTTTTTAAGGGTATTGAAAGTCATGTTTGATAGTATCATAGTTAGTATACGTGCCTAAAAATCGATAGAATAATTGTAATTTGAAAGACTAAAGCCTGTGAGTTTCAATCCTTTCAATCCCCCCTCGTTCTAAAAAAAACATTATCCATTTTAACTTCAAAATCAGCTTGGACAATGTCATTTTTGCGGTCTGGTATTCATTTGGCCCTAAATCACACTTAACCCATCAAAAGACGAAAAGATAACAGTTTCAGAATTGGCTCTACTAAACGACAAATACCTTTTAATAGGTAAAGGCAAGAAGAATCATATTGTTAGGGTGGGGTGATCACTCCCCCTCCAAAAAGGATTCTAGCTTTTTAACCATATTCTTGCTTCCTGTAAAGAAAGGTACTCTTTGATGTAGTTCGGTAGGTTTTATGTCTAATACAGACTGCTTTCCGTCGCTTTCTCCGCCACCAGCCTGTTTGGCCAAAAAGGCAATGGGGTTGCACTCGTAAAGCAATCTTAATTTACCTTTTCTATCCATGGCAGAGCATGGATACATATAAATGCCTCCTTTGATCAAGTTTCTGTGAAAATCCGCCACCAATGAACCCACATATCTGGCTTTATAAGGTTCTTTATCGTCATTTCCTGCCTGACAGTAACGAATATATTTTTTCATACCATCGGAAAAGAAGTCTCTGTTTCCATCATTAACGGAATAGATACTTCCGTCTTCTGGCTGTTGTATATTTGGATGCGAGAGGTAAAAGGTACCAATGGCAGGGTTTAAAGTAAAACCATTAACACCATGTCCTGTAGAGAAAACCAACATAGTAGAGCTGCCATAAATCACATAACCTGCCGCCACCTGCTCACTACCCTTTTGCAGAAAATCTTCAAGCTGCACAGGAGAGCCCTCTGGCGTAACTCTTTTGTAAATAGAAAAAATAGTACCTACAGAAACGTTGACATCAATATTACTTGAACCATCCAGTGGGTCTATCAACAACACATACTTGTTTTTATTTTGAAAGTCTAGGCTATTTATGCTGATAAAGCTCTCCTCTTCTTCAGAAGCAATTCCACAAACAATCTCCCTTTTAGTAAGGGTATCTATAAACATGTCATTAGCTACTAAATCGAGTTTTTGCTGTGCTTCACCCTGTACATTAATGTCTCCTACGCCGCCAAGAATGTCTACCAAGCCTGCTTTATTAATCTCATGGTTTACCAGCTTTGTGGCTAAGCCTATGCCATTTAATAGTTTTGAAAATTCTCCTGTGGAATTGTGAAAAGCTGTTTGATTTTCAATGACGAATTCGCCTAAGGTCTGGTGCTTTAGATTCATGGCCTGTTTTAATTTGGTTTTGTTATTTAGGTATTATTTTTCAAAGCTATCCTCTAAATAGCCCCTCACCATCCTGCACTATCCTCATATACTTACCTAATAAACAGACAAATAGCGTTTCCTGACAAATTATATTTGTTTATAACAAGCAATTCTTGAAATGCTTATACAGCAAGGTGACTTTATTTTGTCTCGTAACGCTGCAGATTAATATGGAGTCAAAGCATGAATCGCATAGAACCAAAAATTAAGAACTCGTAGTTTATAGATTGACCTAAGGAAAAAACATATGATGCCAAAATTGTACTTCTTGCAACACTTTAAGCTGGCAATAAAAAACTATTCGCAGCCAAAACTATACTTTTTGTCCCACTTTTGGCTGGCAATAATCAATTGTAAACGCTGTAAGTTGCCCTCCCCTTTTGAACCTCAACTTAAATCAGCTAATTTCATATTCCAAACCTATTGAAATTAGAAAATGCTTAAGAAAACCCTGCTCTGGTTTACAACAGGAATGCTGTGCTTTATCATGTGCTGGGTTACTTCTTGTAAAACACAGGAAACTGTTGATTACAGTACGCAGATAAAACCCATTCTTAACAAAAAGTGCATTGCCTGCCATGGTGGTGTCAAAAAACAAGGTGGTTTTTCCTTGCTTTTTGAGGAAGAGGCTAAAGCCAAACTAAAGTCAGGAAAATATGCGATTGTCCCTGGCGATGCAAAAGCCAGCGAAATGATTCGCCGACTGAGCCTCGACGACCCAGAAGAGCGAATGCCTTTTGAGCATGAGGCTTTGCCAGCAGAAGAAATTGAATTATTGACTCAATGGATAAAAGAAGGTGCCAAATGGGGAGAACATTGGGCCTACCAAAAAGTAGAAAAAACGACAGTACCATCCATTAATTCTGATTGGGCACAAAACGACATTGACCGTTTTATACTTCAAAAAGCAACTGAAAATGGCCTAGAAATTTCGCCAGCTGCCAAACCAGAAATCTTGGCAAGAAGACTTTCTTTAGATGTGATAGGTTTTCAAAAGGCTTCTCCTACCCAAACAGCCTATCTCAATAATCCAACGAATGCGAATTATGAAAAACTGGTAGACGAGCTACTAGACTCACCCCACTATGGAGAAAAATGGACTTCTATGTGGTTAGATTTAGCCAGATACGCCGACACTAAAGGCTACGAAAGAGATAGCCCTAGAAATATCTGGCGATACAGAGATTGGCTCATCAATGCCTTCAATGCGGACATGCCTTACGACCGGTTTTTGACCGAGCAGCTCGCAGGTGATTTACTCCCAAACCCTACGGAGGATCAGTACATTGCCACGGCTTTTCATAGAAACACCATGACCAACGACGAGGGCGGCACCGACAATGAGGAGTTTCGTGTGGCAGCCGTTATGGACAGGGTAAACACAACTTGGGAAACCCTCATGGGTACCACCTTTGCCTGTGTGCAGTGCCATAGCCACCCATATGATGGCTTTAAACATGAAGAGTATTATCAGTTTATGGGTTTCTTTAATAATACTCGTGACGTAGATTCCTATGAAGAATATCCGTGGATACGTCATTTTGACGACAGTCAAAAGGCTGAATTAAAAGAACTGGCCAATAGGTTAAAACAAAAAACAAGTGAGGCGGAGACTCAGAAAATAATCCGGTTCATTAAAACACTGCAGCCCTCTATTGCTTCTTTGGAGTCTGACCATTTTGTGAATGCTGAATTAAGCGATACCAAGTGGCTGGCGATGCGGAATAATTCCGCTGCAAGAATCCCAAATGTGCCATGGACGGGTGTCAATAATTTGGTAATGAGTTACGCTTCAAAACAGCCTGGAGGGAAGCTTCTCTTCCATCAAGGCAGCCCAAAAGGACCTGTTATTGGCCAAATGGTTTTGAATCATAAATCAAAAGGTTGGGAATTTGCAGAAGTGAGCCTAGAGCCCATCAATGAGATCGAGGACTTGTATATTACTTATTTGAATCCAAACCTTAAAGACAATTTAACCACGGGTGTTACATTCAACTTCTTTCATTTTACAAACACTTTCCCTGACAATAGCAGTAAAAAGACCTTCTGGAATTTACTGACTGCCAAGACAGAAAGTACGCCTGTCATGGTAGATAATACCGTTTCTATGAGTCGTGAAACGCGTGTTTTTGAAAGGGGCAGCTGGCTTTCCTTGGGTGAAAAAGTAAACCCAGGTACGCCGAAACTACTCAATAACTTCTCGGACGAATATCCCAAAAACAGACTTGGCTTGGCCAAATGGATGACCGCAAAAGAAAACCCATTGACGGCCAGAACCATCGTAAATCGACTTTGGGAACAGGTTTGGGGCATCGGCATTGTAGAAACACTGGAAGATCTGGGAACGCAAGGCGAAACACCATCTAATCAGGCTCTTTTAGATCATTTGAGTTGGAAGCTCATGCATGAATATGATTGGAAATTAAAACCGCTGTTAAAAGAAATGCTTATGAGTGCCGCTTATCAACAGGACTCTAAAATGACTCCAGAAAAAATGGAACGCGACCCAAATAACAGATGGATGGCCAGAGGCCCAAGAATAAGATTGAGTGCAGAGCAAATTCGTGACCAAGCCCTTGCCGCCACCAAAATTTTAAATCCAAAGATGTTTGGCCCACCTGTAATGCCGCCACAGCCAGAAGGCATTTGGTTTTCACCATATAGTGGTGCCAAATGGATAGAAAGTGAGGGCACAGAAAAATACAGACGAGCGGTTTACACCTACTGGAAAAGAACAAGTGCTTATCCTTCTATGCTCACCTTTGACGCCGTAGGCCGTGAAGTGTGCTCCTCAAGAAGGATAAGAACCAACACACCCTTACAGGCTCTTACCACCCTAAACGACAAAGCTTACATAGACATAGCCATACAAATGGCCGAGCAAATAGGCTTTGAAAGACCGAAAGAAAATATTGCCGTGGCCTATCAAAACCTGACAGGAAGAACCATAAACGCCGAAAGAACAAAAACACTTCTAGACTTATACGAAACCGCCTTTAAAAGCTATCAAGAAAGCAAGTCAAGCTTACCTCAAAAAGATGCCATGATTCTGGTATTTAACGCCGTTTTAAACCTAGACGAAGTCCTAACCAAAAGCTAATGAGCCATAATAACGAAAGAATATTTAGAGAGGCGGTTCAAAAGAAACTGTTAAACCATACGAGAAGGAATTTTCTTAAAGAATCCTTTATGGGATTAGGTGGTTTGGCCATGGGATCTATGCTAGGCTCATGCGGCAGTTCTTTGGAAACAAAGTCCGTCAATCTCTTTGACCCCGCCAATCCTTTAGCGGCTAAAGCTCCGCATTTTGCTCCCAAAGCAAAGTCGGTTATTTACCTCCACATGGCAGGAGCACCTTCTCAGTTAGAGCTTTTCGACTTTAAACCTGAGCTTCAAAAAATGGACGGTCAAGACTGCCCGCCTTCTTTTTTAGAAGGTAAGAAGTTTGCTTTTATACGTGGTGTACCTAAAATGCTAGGCCCTCAGGCCATTTTCAATAGATATGGCGAATCTGGCAATTATGTGAGTAATTATTTGCCACATTTTCAGTCGGTGGTGGATGAGGTTAGCTTCCTAAAAGCCGTAACTACTGACCAGTTTAATCATGCCCCTGCACAACTATTGATGCAAACCGGAAGTGCCCGATTAGGTAGACCAAGCATGGGCTCCTGGGTAACGTATGGCTTAGGAACAGAAAATTTCGATTTACCCGCCTTTGTGGTCTTAACATCTGGTGGAAGTAACCCCGACGCAGGAAAAAGTATATGGGGAAGTGGTTTTCTCCCTTCCGTGTATCAAGGTGTGCAATGCCGCTCAGTCGGTGACCCTATTTTGTTTCTAGACAACCCTGAAAATATAAGTAGTGACCTTAGAAAAGTGTCGATAGATGCCATCAATAAGATAAACCAAACCGAGTTTGATGAATACGGTGACCCAGAAACGCTCAGCCGAATAAGCCAATACGAAATGGCCTTTAGGATGCAAACCTCTGTACCAGAAGTGATGAACATCAACGATGAACCTGCCTACATTCATGAAATGTATGGTACTCAACCGGGTCAAGCGGCTTTTGCTAATAATGCTCTTTTAGCTAGAAAACTGGTGGAAAAAGGGGTTCGTTTTGTTCAATTATTTGATTGGGGATGGGATACTCACGGCACCAGCGAGGGAGGCTCTATAGATGTGGGTTTAGTGAATAAATGCCGTGAAACCGACAAAGCTGTTACCGCCCTTTTATTAGACTTAAAACAGCGAGGTCTTTTAGAAGAAACCTTGGTGGTTTGGGGTGGCGAATTTGGCAGAACACCTATGGCAGAAAACAGAGAAGGAAAACCAAATGCTTTTAAAGGTCGCGACCATCATGCAGATGCCTTCACGATGTGGATGGCTGGCGGTGGCATAAAAAAAGGAGCGAGTTATGGCGAAACCGACGAAATCGGCTATGGTGCCTTAAGTGGTAAAGTGAGCCCTTTCGACATACAAGCCACCATTCTTAACCAACTCGGTTTTGACCACGAAAAATTAACCTACGATTTTCAAGGCAGGCCTTTCCGACTGACGGATGTGGAAGGTCATGTTATTAAAGATATAATAGCTTGATAAGACTATTACCCAAAAAGCTAATTCTTTGGATTACTTGCCAGCAAGACCGTCATTTTTTTTGAAAAAAAACGACGAAAAAAAACACATCAAAATAAACTTGTACTGTCAAATTTATTTTGACTGACTACTTGTAAATGTTTTATGTAATTCAAATTTGACTGTATTTCAGAAAGTATTTTGATTCAAAGGAATTTAAATTTAATAGAGGTAGCCATTTCATATGAAGAAAAACATAAATTATAGCGAAAAGGGATTCTTAGAAAACGATACTAAAAATACTCTTTCCACAGAATATAAATTAATGATAAATGACCTACTTGAAAAGCATAGAAAAGGCAATTTAGAATATTTTAGTGAAGAGATGTTTCGCATAAAAACAACCCGTAAAACAACATTTTTAAAATCTTAATGAGTCAGTTTTTTGGTCAATTTCACCCGCTCATTCTCCATTTGCCTATCGGAATATGGACTATTGCGTATTTATTTAAATGGATTTCTCTGAAAAAAGAGGAATCCGTTTATGAGAAAGCTTTACCTGTTTTACTTCTTGTCATTTTTGTCAGTTCTTTTTTCACGTCGCTTAGTGGCTATCTTTTGTCGCTCTCTGGAGCTTATGAAGAGGAACTTGTTAATAATCATAAACTAGCAGGAATAGCCCTTACTGTTATTTCGGGCATGCTTTTCTGGCTTATTAAAAAGGATTTCTCTCTAAAGTTTCAGCATGGACTTTGGATAGCCTCTGCTCCTATACTTTTTATAACGGGACATTGGGGCGGCAGCCTTACCCACGGTGAAGACTACCTTAGTTTTAGCAATAAAATCTATGAAAAACCCATCATAGAAAACGTGGACGAGGCTTTGGTTTATACGGATATCATAGAACCCATTTTTGCAGAAAAATGCTGGGCCTGCCATGCTGCAAAAAAACAAAAAGGCGAGCTTAGGCTTGATGGCGAAAAATGGATAATGGAAGGTGGCGAATCTGGCGACTTATTTATCCCCCATAAAAGTGCAGAAAGTGACCTTTTCCAAAGACTGGTCATGGATACAAATGACGACGACCACATGCCGCCTTCTAGAAAACCTCAACTCAGCGAAGACCAAATTAAGCTGGTGGCTTGGTGGATAGATGCTGGTGTTGATTTTAATAAAAAAGTAAAAGAACTAGACCAAAGTCCGGAAATCAAATCCATCTTAAAACGTCTGGAACATCAGGAAGAAAAAAAGATGGTGTCTGATATGCCCACTGAGAAAATAGAGGCCGCTAATGTTGAGGTCATTGAAAGGTTAAAGGCAAGCCGAATCACAATAGTGCCCGTGGCACAGAACTCAAATTACCTTACAATCAATTTACTAGGAAAGACTTTAGAAGATAGTGTTTGGCAAAGCTTAGAAAGTATTTCTGAAAACATAGTTTCTTTAAAAGCAGATAGAACCAATTTTAATCCAGCCAAGTGGAAGATCTTAGTCAGTTTTAAAAACCTGAGAATCTTAGACATAAGCAGCTCTAATGTAGACAATGATGCTCTGCAAAACATAGCTCACCTATCAGAACTTCGGGTTCTCAACTTAACCAATAATAAAATTTCGACCACTGGTCTAGACCATCTTAAGGTCTTGCAAAAGCTTAGAAGTCTGTACCTATTCCGCACCGAAATTGACCTTGATAAATGGGACAGCATAAAGACTTTGTTTCCCAATACGGTTTTGGATTCAGGGAATTATCTAGTCCCTACGTTAAGGTCGGATTCCACTATTTTTCGTTTGGAAGATTTGGTAAAACAATAGAAAAGAAAAAAGGCCAACCGATTATCAGTTGACCTTTCCTTCCTACTCTTAAAAGCGTTTAGTAGTTGTCGTTTTGAACTACCTCTTTATCTTTTACATTATCTAAATACTCCTGAGGAATTGGGAAATACTCGTTTTTCCCTTGAATGAAGTTCGCATTGGTTAAATGGGTTCTTCTAGTTTTCTCTACGGCTAAATAGTCATTAATAACCTTATCTGCCACACCCCAACGAACCAAGTTAAAGAATCGGTGGCCTTCCATGGCTAACTCTAATCTACTTTCTGTTCTTACTGCTTCTCTAGCCGAAGCTGCACTCGTCCAGGCGGCCTCATAAGTAGCAATGGCATACTTTCCAGCATCTTGCGTACCATCTAAAGTTTTAACATAAGTAGAGTTTTTAGCTCTTGTACGAATCTGGTTTACCAAAGTTCTTGCTTCTTCTAATTTACCTAATTCTACCGCTGCCTCTGCTTTCCATAAAATCACTTCCGCATATCTGATGACGTAGTAATTCATGGCGTTTACATATGGCCAAGTTAATGTATGAAAAGGCGATTTGGCAGAGACAATTCTCTTCTTAGGAGCAAATGGCCCATAAGTTGACAGGTCGCGAGCCCAGCTCTCTTCGTAAATAACACCCAAATCTTTGTACGGAATACCTGGACGACCTACGGTAACATCCAATCTTGGATCTACCACATCTGCGTTCGTTAGGTTGGTATTACTTTCCATTGGAAGACCCGTTGCACTTACTTTAAAGGCATTCACAAGGTTCTGAGATGGTCTATGGAAACCATATTGCGAATAAAAAGGACCTCCTGGAGCTGTTAAACGGTCACCAATACTGCCGTTATAGTTACTTGGCTGGCCATCTAAAACAGAATATTGTACCGCAAAAATAACCTCTTCGCTGTTGTCGTTTTCAGGAAGAAACACACTTTGAAAGTCTGGTAATAAAGCATGGTTACCCGCCATTACTTCCGAACTCAAATCATACACCTGCTGCCACTTCTTTTGAAACAAAGCCGTTTTAGCCAAATATGCTCTTGCCGCCGTTTTTGTTGGTCTTCCACGGTCTACTTGTGTTTCTGGCAATCCACTAATGGCCAACTCAAAATCCTTCTCAATCTTACCCCAAAGCTCTTCTGAAGTAAATTCTACATTAGACTTAGCGTAGTCTTCTGCTGTTTCTGCGGTCTCGTCTATATAAGGAATTTTGTTATATATTTTCTTAAGTTCAAAGTAAAAGTGGCCGCGTAAAAAATGTAACTCTGCTTCACGTTTAGCTTTTAAAGTGGCGTCAAAATCTTCTGTGTTTTTAAGCAACTTCATGGCCTCATTGGTACGCTTTACGCCTTCATATAAAGCCATCCATTTACGCTTGATGTCAATGGTGGTAGCGGCAGTATTAAAGATTTCCATCTGGTGAATGTTGTTTTGGTCACCAGTACCTCCGCCACCTTTGTAGCTGTCGTCAGACACCACATCTCCAAAGCTCCAGTTAGAAGCAGGAGAGTTATAAGCATTACTTGACCCATCTATCTGGCCGTTAAGAACACTATAAGCAGAAATGATGGCACGCTCTATGTTCTCAGGTTTTGTAATTTCTGATGGAGAAACTTCTCCGTAAGGCACTTCTGTCAAGAAATCTTCGCTACATGAAATACTCATGACAGCCAAAGAAAAAAGACCTGCGGTTTTTATTAAGTTCTTTATTTTAAAATTCATTTTTCTGTTTATTAGAAGTTCAAATTAACACCTAGCATGATGGTTCTTGATGGAGGATAAAGACCTCTGTCTACACCGATATCCAAGTTTCTATTGCTAGAAGAATAACTCTGAAGACCAATCTGAGGATTAAGTCCTGAGTATTTTGTAATGGTAAACACATTACTCACTTGGGTATAAACCCTAAGGCTTGTGCCTTTTTGTTTCAATGCCGAAATTGTGTATCCTAGTTGAAGATTATTAAGTTTTAGATAAGAACCGTCTTCTAGGAAATAAGAAGAAGGTCTGATGTTATTATTGGCATCATCCAAAGAAAGTCTTGGAATAGTAGCATCCACATTACTTTCTGTCCATGCATTCAAAACACTTACATCTTTGTTATAAGCTGCTTGGTTAAAAAACTCGCTGTTAAACTTCGTCAAATTATAGATGTCGTTGCCCAAGCTTGCATTGAAGAAAAGCCCTAAGTCAAAATCCTTGTAATTGAAGTTTAGGTTTAAACCCATTAGCAGAGAAGGATGAGGCGAGCCAATGTAAGTTCTGTCATTATCATCTAAAACGCCATCATTGTTGACGTCTTTGAAACGGATATCACCAGGAACGGCATTGGGCTGAATACCATGGCTTTCTACCTCACCCACATTTCTAAAAAGGCCATCTGCTTCATAACCAAAGAACGAACCAATAGGCTGACCCACGGTACTTCTTGTAACCTCTTGGTCAAAGTTTACAGCGTGTAGGGCCGAACTAGGAATACCTAAATAAGTAACATTATTAAGCTCTGTCAATTCATTTTTCAAGCCTGTCAAGTTAAAGCCAACACGGTAACCTAGTTCATTTATTTGGTCGGCATAGCTCAAATCTATTTCCACACCATGGTTTCTCATTTTACCATCGTTAATCCACTGGCCGTCGTTGGTTCCACCATAAGTCAAAGGCACAGAGTTATAAACCAAAATGTCTTTGGTTACTTTATCGAAGTAATCTGCCGTGATACTCAACTTGTCATTAAAGAAACCCAAGTCAACACCGATAGAAAGTTGATTCGTCGTTTCCCATTTTAAATTAGGGTTTGGAACTCTGGACTGCGTCAAACCTGGATAAACCGAGCCTTGAGAACCGTCAATAGCGTAATTTGAATTGGCGTTATTATTTGTATAACTATCTACCGTAGCATAAGAGGAAATACTCTGGTTACCTGTTTGTCCCCAGCTACCTCTTAATAAGAACGAAGTTAACGTGTTTCCAAAGTCAAAAAAGGCTTCTCTATCCAATCTCCAACCCGCAGAAAAAGCAGGGAAAGTGCCATACTTATTATTGGCCAATCTTGAAGTACCGTCTCTTCTTACCGTTGCACTAAAAAGATACTTCAAATCATAGTTATAATTAACCCTTCCGAAATAAGAATTAAGAGCCCAGCCATTGGCAGAACCTGAGTTCAACTGATTTTCAGAACCAAAAGAAAGATACTTGAAACTATCATCTTCATAAGCGAAAGTACTTCTAGAGGCAGAAAAGCTTTCTCCATAATATTTAATGGCCTCTTGACCTAATAAGACGTCAAAGTTATGCTTTCCGAAACTATTATTATATGTCAAGGTATTAGAGAACGTCGACTGATAATTAAAGCTATTTGAGGTACTTAAAGAGTTGGTGGCGTTGCTTGCCAAAATCTCATCATAAATTGGAGAGAAACTTCTGATATTATAATTCTGAAAATCAAGACCAATGACAGATTTGAAAACAAAGTTGTCAACGTTTACACTGGCAAAAGCACTACCAAGAGCCTGAATTCTTTTTTGATTGTTTCCTTTCCCTCTGTCCAAAGAACCTAATGGGTTTCCAATATCGTTCAATGGGTTTCCAGCAAATTCACCGTTGGTATTCTTAACAGGAACGATAGAAGGAAATTTGTATGCATTGTAAATAATGCTACCCAAAGCAGAATTTGTGTTTACAGAAACTTGGTCTCTATAAGATAAACCTAAGTTCTCTCCAATAGTTAAGAAGTTTGTCAGCTTGTAAGTTGAGTTGAATCTTGCCGAGTAACGCTCAAAACCAGTATTCCTAATAATACCTTCTTGGTTAAAGTATCCAAGACTCAAAGAGTTTTGAACTTTCTTCCCACCTTTTGAAAGCGTAAGGTTATAAGAATTAATTGGAGCCGTTTGCATTATTTCTTTCACCCAGTCCGTATCTGCACTAGGGATAGTTTGTGCCGCATCTAAGAAAGCCGGTATCGTCGGATGGTTTGGGTCATTGCCATAAATATCGCTGGCAGGAACTTGACCGTCATTTTTAGTCGCTTGCCATAAAGCGTCACCATATTCCTGTGCGTTCAGCATTCTTGGCTGGTTAAATGGTGCCTGTACACCAGAATAGGCATCTAAGCTCACATTGAATACGTCTTTTGTTCCGCCAGTTTTAGTGGTAATTATCACCACACCATTTGCCGCTCTAGAGCCATAAACAGATGCAGAAGCCGCATCCTTTAATACTTGCATGGTAGCGATATCCGTTGGATTAATGCTATTCATGCCATTAGATACAGGAAGTCCATCCACTATCACCAATGGGTCGTTATCATTAATGGTACTGAAACCCCTTACTCTTAAAGATGTTCCGCCACCAGGAATGTTATCACTCATCACCTGCACACCAGGCAGTCTACCATCCAACATTTCTACAACATTAGATTTTGGCAAAGACTTGATCTCGTCGGGGTCAATAGAAGCTACGGCCGCCGTAATGTTTCTTCTACGCTCCGTTCCATAACCAATCACCACCATTTCTTCTAGGGCCGTGGCGTTAGGCACTAATTGTACTTTGATGTCCGATTGGTTCCCTACCAGTACCTCCTGGTTAAAATAACCTACAAAAGAGAAAACCAAAACGGCATTCTCGTTTTGAACATTTAAGGAAAATGCACCGTCTCCATCAGAAATAGTTCCGATAGCAGAACCCTTTATCACAATAGATACTCCTGGAAGAGGTGAACCCGTTTCGTCGTTTACTGTTCCCATAACTTGGCGAACATTCTCATTAATCGATGTGCTTGCAAATGAGTTTTGTTGAATAAACAAAGAACTCAAAAACAAAAAACCAACGATGTATTTCAATTTCAAATAATAGTTTTTTAGCATAAGTTTAAATGTAGTATAAGTGATCGGTTTGAAGCCGCAAAAGAACGAATCTCATGTTACGTCTTTGTTGACTCTAGGTTAAGCAATGGTTAAGTTTTGCCCGAAAACTGCTGCATTCTAAGAATGCTCCTATCCTATCATTTTATAGTAACAAATGCCCCCTTTTTGCCTCAAAAGTACTTTTGGTGATTTTGGCCAAGCTCTTTCTTACCCTGCCAAATTAGAAATATACGACATAAATGCACTTCGATATCATCACGTCCTCAATGGTTTAAAACAGAAAATACATGCTTCTTAAATCCATTTAACAGGGCTCAAAATATGCTTAAATAGTATCAGTTTTCTAAAAGCACAAAAAGTCCTAATTTTGATTTTCATATCCATATATACACATGTTAAGAGATTTCATCAAGGACTGTTTTCATTTACTTCCAGAGCAAATTCAACATGCCTTCAGAAAAAGGCAGTTCGATAGTTGGGCCAGAAATAGTCAGCCAATACCGCCACCGCAAGTGGTAAAGCTTTTCAAAATTCATGAGCTCCAGAAAGCATACCATTGCGATACTTTCATAGAGACAGGGACTTATAAAGGAGATATGGTTTTTGCCCTAAAGAGTTATTTCAAAAACCTCATTAGCGTGGAGCTGTCTCCCCTATATTATAAAAAGGCGGTTAATAAATTTAAAAACGAAACAAACGTCCACTTGCATTTTGGTGATAGTGGAGAACTGATGCCAGAGATAATTGACAAACTGAAAGGTGTAGCTCTTTTTTGGCTGGATGGACATTTTTCTTCTGGAGAAACTGCCCAAGGAGAAAAAGATTGTCCCATTTTTGGAGAACTTAGAGCCATTTTCCGCTCACCGTTTAATCATGTATTATTAATAGATGACGCAAGATATTTTAATGGCACAAACGACTACCCAACTGTTCCAGAATTAAGCGATTTCATTGAAAAACATAAGCCCGGAAGTTTCTTTGAAAACAAGCATGATTTAATTACGGTCATTATCAAATAGTTAAGTCATTTGGCTTATTTAAATTGTTCTATTTCAAGGCTAAATTGAATTAGATTCACAGGAAAAATATAAGGCTTCACTTTGCCATCAAAAAACCTTACCTTTGCAGCCGATTTCAGCAGAATAATAATACAGTTATGTTAACAGTTTCTAATATTTCTCTTCAGTTTGGTAAAAGGGTACTTTTTGACAATGTCAATCTTAAGTTTGTCCCTGGTAACGTATATGGCCTAATAGGTGCTAATGGAGCAGGTAAGTCTACTTTCGTAAAGATTCTTTCCGGCGAAATTGATGCTACCTCAGGTTCATTTAGCTTAGACCCGGGAGAAAGGATGTCGGTTTTGAGTCAGAATCAAAATGCTTTTGATGAGTATCCTGTTTTAGAAACTGTCATGCGTGGCAACGAACGTCTTATAGAGGTGATGCATGAGAAAGATGCCATCTATATGAAGGAAGATTTCACAGAAGATGACGGAAACCGTGCAGCCGACTTAGAGGCAGAATTCGCTGAAATGAATGGTTGGGAAGCCGAATCAGACGCCGCTTCTTTACTTTCAGGTCTTGGTGTAAAAGAGCAGTATCACCATACATTGATGGCCGATTTGAATTTATCTGAAAAGGTGAAAGTTCTTTTGGCTCAAGCACTTTTTGGTAATCCTGATGTTCTCTTATTAGATGAGCCTACCAACAACTTGGACATTGAGTCTATCTTATGGCTTGAGAACTTCTTGATGAACTTCAAGAACACCGTAATAGTGGTTTCTCACGATAGACACTTTTTAGATAACGTTTGTACTTACATCGCCGATTTAGATTTCAAGAAAATCAATCTTTACGGTGGTAACTATACCTTCTGGTATGAGTCTAGCCAATTAGCTGCACGTCAGCGTACCGACCAGAACAAAAAAGCAGAAGAGAAAAAGAAAGAGTTGGAAGACTTTATTCGTCGTTTCTCTGCCAACGTAGCCAAGTCTAAGCAGGCCACGGCTCGTCAGAAAATGATTGACAAACTAGACATCACGGCCATTCAGCCATCTTCGAGAAGATACCCTTATATTGGTTTTAAACCAGAAAGAGAAGTGGGAGATCAGATGCTAATGGTGGAAGACTTAAGCTTCAAAAACGACGAAGGCGAGTATCTTTTCAAAGACCTTTCTTTCCAAGTGATGAAAAAAGACAAGATTGCTTTCTTAAGCAAAGACGGTCTGGCTGTTTCTGCCTTTTTTGACATCTTGATGGGTAAGAAACAACCGACTTCTGGTTCATTCAAATGGGGTGTAACCATTACGAAAGACTACCTGCCTAACGACAATACCGAGTATTTCTCAGATCCAGACTTGAACTTGGTAGACTGGCTTCGTCAGTACTCTGAAGATAAAGACGAGACTTTTGTAAGAAGTTTCTTAGGAAGAATGCTTTTTGCAGGGGAAGAAGCCTTGAAAAAATGTACGGTTCTTTCTGGAGGAGAAAAGCAGCGTTGTATGTTCTCAAAAATGATGCTTTCTAACTCGAACGTTTTATTATTTGACGAACCTACCAACCACCTTGACTTGGAGTCTATTCAAGCTCTGAACAAAGGAATGGAAGAGTATGATAGCAATATCCTTTTCACTTGCCATGATCATCAATTAACACACTCGGTAGCCAATAGGGTTATAGAGTTAACGCCAAATGGCTGTTTAGATAAATTAATGAGCTTTGACGAATATCTTACAGATGCCACAGTTAAGAAGCAAAGAGCTGAGCTTTACGCTTAGAAATTACAACAATTCCAATATGAATCAAAAAGCCCTGCCTTCGGTGGGGCTTTTTATGTGACATACTCACCACAAATACTCCTACCTAATTTTCTAAATAGTATTAAGTAATATTTTTTACCCTATTTTGATATCCCAACCTATTTTAACTCTTTTAGAAAGTTATCATAAACCTCAAAGTAGTATTCTCACATCAATATTAGTTCAGATTGTTATTAACCCCATATATGAATAGTTTAGAAAACCAGACACTAGCACGAATTGGCAAGATTTTATTGCTTTTGCAAAACTTAGAATTCCTTATTCAGGGTTGTGTTTCCTTTGTAGATAAAAGCAAAATTTCTAAATTTAAGAAATTCAAACATCTTACTCCAGAGGTAATGGTATCAATTAAACCTGAAGATAAGTCTAAAAGAAGACAAACCTTGGGCGAACTATTTGAAGTTCTAAAAAGGGACATTGATTTAGGGGAGTTTGAAGGTCTAGATAATTTTTTACAAGACAGAAACACCTTTATTCATCATCTTAGCAGGGAATGCATAAATTCAAAGGCTAGTGTAAATCTTGATGATTTCTTAACACGAATAGAAAATGATTTAGAAAAATGGGATAAGATATTCAAGGGATTCTTAAACCTAATAGGTAAATATTTGTACGCACATCAAAAAAATATTCCTAGCCATCAAAAAGAAATGTTCGATCAAAGAATAAAACATTATGAAAAATACGAAGCTCTTTTTTTTTCATGAGTTTGGTTCATATAAAAATCACGAAAAGGATTGAAGGATTTAAGTGATATTCACCATTTAAGAAAATGATTTAAACTTCAAAAGTCAATCCTACCTATCCCTGGCCAATAAATACTCCCCAAACTCCCTAAGGGTAGTCTTTCTTTCTTCTGCTACAGGGAAACCATCTATGCCGTCAAAGCCCTTTTTGAAATAGGCATTCATTTCTGCTTCTGCCAATTCTTGTATGCCTAGCTTATCATATATGGCGGTAACGGCAGCTACCTTCTTCTCTGATTTAAAAACTTTCTTCGTCAGCCAATCCTTTAGTTCTGCTTCCTCTGGCTTGCCAATACTTTTTTCTATGGCCTTTAGCATGAGCCACGTTTTCTTATTCTCAATAATATCTCCTCCTACTTGCTTGCCAAACTTCTCGGGGTCGCCATACACGTCTAGCATATCGTCTTTGAGCTGAAAGCCTAATCCAAAATTCTCACCTATCTCAAATAGTTGATTGGTAATTACGACATCTTGATTTGCCGCCAAACCTCCCAACTCTAATGCAAAACCTAACAAAACTGAGGTTTTCAAACGAATCATCTCTATGTATTCTTCTTCGGTCACATCGTCACGAGTCGCAAAATTCATATCATACTGTTGACCTTCACAAACCTCGGCTGCAGTTCTATTAAACCTTTTTAAAACCGTTTTCAGTCGAGCATCTGGCACCTCTGATAACAACTCATACGCTGCCACCAACATCACATCTCCCGAAAGAATAGCCACATCTCTATTCCATTTTTCATGAACCGTAGGCTGGCCTCTCCTAATAGGAGCCTCATCCATAATATCGTCATGCATGAGTGTGAAATTATGAAAAACCTCTACCGCCAGTGCTGGCTTAGTGGCTATTTGCCAGTCTTCCTTGAAAAGGTTATACGCCATCAGCGTTAAAGCCGGACGAAGTCTTTTTCCTCCCAAATTCATCAAGTAAGAAATGGGTTCGTAAAGCTCTTTAGGCTTTTCGCCGTAGGATAAAAGAGCTACTTCGGATTGAATATGAGCAAGGAATTTATTTAACATTTAAGACTTGTTCTTAACTTTTATAAAACGATAAACAGGGTAAGTTAACGCCAAAACAATGACCGCGTATAGGCTATTTTGACTGTCGCTATATACAGCTCCCACCAAAAAAGCGATAGATAAAATAAGCATTAACCAGGGCAAGAAAGGATATAACGGCACTTTATAAGGTCTAGGTAAATTGGGTTCTTTTTTGCGAAGCATCAATAAAGAGGCAAAACCCATAGCATAGGCAAAAACAAAATAAAATGTAGCTATATCTAATAATCTACTTGAGGTTTCTTTGCCAATAAAAATCAACATGACAGAAAGTGAGCAAGTCAATAACAGAGCAAATGCCGGAGAACCACCTTTATTTACGATTTGGGCACCTTTGAAAAAGAGTCCATCTCTAGACATGGAGTATAACGTTCTAGGCGTCATCATCACTTGGGTATTCATAATTCCCATGATAGACACCAAAAGGAAGATCGTAATAACCTTACCCGACTTTTCTCCAAAAATATGAGCCATGGCATCTGCTGCGGCTAATTTAGAAACCTGCAACTCCTCCATAGGTAAAACATACAAAATGGCCAGATTTACCAACAGATAAATCACAATAATACTTATCACTCCAGAAATCATGGCCTTGGGCAAATTCTTGGTAGCATCGGTATTTTCCTCGGTAAAATATGCAGCGGTGTGCCAGCCATCAAAAGTATAGAAAATACCCTGCAATGCCGCAATAATCCCTATGAGTAGCGAACCTTCAGTCAACCTTCTGATTCCGCCTGAACTTAACTGCCCCGAATTTTCGCTTCCATATGAAAAACAAACGAGCACAAAAGCAAGAAGACCTAACCCCTTAATAACCGACATTATTTCTTGAGAACGACCACCAACGGCTGTACCAACCAAGTGAAAACCAGTAAGAATAACTAAAAAAACAATAGCGATGACAACAACATATGATTCAAGGAAAGGAAAAATAAGAGTCAGATATTCTGAGATAGTATAAGCACCAAATCCCAAAGAAGCAACCGTACCAAGCCAGCTGGTAATGCCCGTTAGAAAACCTAAATAATCTCCAAATGCACGCTGAGCGTACACATACCAAGAACCGGCTTTGGGAACAGAAACACCTAGCTCAATAGCACACAAAACGCCCAAGAAGGCATACAAGCTGACCGCTATCCATACCCCCATAATCAAAACAGGGTCTCCTAATTCAGCAGCTATCGTTCCTGGAGTTCGTAAAATACCTGTGCCGATGGTCCCACCTACGGTCACAGCAATACCAAAACCCACGCCGAGGATTTTTAGCAGTTCGTTTTGTTTAGAGCCTTTGTTTGTCAAAATTTGGAATGGTGTATCTTTGATGACAAATATCGTATAAAAACATTGGCGAAAACACTCCTTTATATCTTTTTGGGCGGAGGCTTTGGAAGCATCGCTCGTTATCTCATTGGCAAATTCAGTATAAACACTTTCGGATCAGGCTTTCCGTACGGTACCTTTTTAGCGAATATTTTGGCCAGCCTTATCTTAGGTTACCTAGCCGCCAAGTCTTTCCAATCGGAACACATATGGAAACCCATGCTGGCCATTGGCTTCTGCGGTGGTTTTAGCACATTTTCTACTTTTAGTTTTGAAACTTTTAAAATGCTTCAAAACGCCGAATATGGCAGTGCCATGATGAATGTAGGGCTTAATATGGTGGTTTGTCTGGTAGCTATTTGGGCAGGAATGATGCTGGGGAGATAAAACTCATTTTAATCTAAGCTACTACCCCAAGACTTACTGTCTGGATTGGAATCCTTATAAAGACGAGCCTTTTCGGCAAGTTGATCTAAGCGAAACTTTATTTGTGGGGGCAGTTGAACTCCTTTCACACTTTTAAACCCAATCACAATATCTGCATGGGCTGGATTATTTTCTTGAGGAGACGCCAAAACATCACCTTTGACATCTTCGCTCCTGACTTCAAACACATCCAATACTGCAAGACCGAAGTATTTATCGTTATTTCTCTTAATACGTTGAGCGTGGGATTTACAAAAATTAGCATTGGAATACTTAAGCCTTGTAACGGAAACCTCATCAATATCAGCGGGACTTCGAAATGCTGTATATTTTAAAGTATTTTCTTTTTTAGAAATATTTGCAGGGCTAAAAATTGCTCGAACAATTTTTTCGTCATCCTCAACGTGAGTAGGAAGTATAGTATTTTCAATAGAGTGCTCCAATCTCCGAAATAAGTTGTGAAAGATCTTTTTCCCGAATTTCAATATTTTCATAAAAAATGGGGGATTGGGAATTAAACTTAACGTAATACGAAAATGATAGATTACCAATTTCAACAGCAATGCGTTCATTGCTATCATTTTCAAAGTCTATGGAAACCGTACCATTTGGGTTGGGATAAATATCAGAAATTGATTCAACCATTTTATCCCCTAATATTGTAAGCACCTTTATTGCATTTGACGCTGATTCTACTTCAAGTGGAACTGCTCCATAACCATCCCAGCTATATTCTAATGCTTTAAAAGAAATAATTTTCCTTATCAAATCACTTAAACTTGGGCCATGAAAATCAGCACTTTTTATAGCCCTAGAGTATTTGGACCTAACATCTTCTATGGTAGCATGAGTAGAATAGCAATAACTATCACTTCCCACAAGTCCTCCTCCCTTTGATATATTAAAAGAAGGTGAAGCACTCAGATTACCTGCAAAAAACAAGACACAAACTGTTGCCCCCGCTGCCGAGTAAAGGGACTTTTTTGTTTTCTTCTGAGAAGGAAGATTCTCTTCAGTATCTAGATAATCTAAACGAAAAGAAGTTCCTATTGAATTGGTAATATCATATACCGCATCCAACTCGAAATTGGTGTTTACCTTAAAATTATTCAAAGAATTTTCTTTATTCATGGTAATTAACTCTTTAACATTTCCTTTGCATTTTCCGAAATTGCCCAATTAAATATATTAAAAACCTCATCATTAATTTTGTTCAATTCATCTTGCACCAAATCCAATTCAATATTAAAGTTTCTAATAACATCAATATCTAAAACGACCTGTCCTTTTCCTTTTTCCGTTTTTGAAACAATTAAACCATAAATTAAATTCAAGTAATAATTTGTAACACTATAGCTTGTGTTGTACATATGTTGAGCTACAGAGTTGCTACTTGGGAAATACGATTTATTACTTAAAATATTTTGATTTATCAAATTTGATAAAATATCAAATGGCTCTTCAGAGGTGTTCTCCACCATTTCATACTCCACCAAGTTAACTTTTCGAATCGCAACTTTTTCTAAGACATCCGCATTGCAACTTTTCAAAAAATGTAGAATCTTTTCAAGTATCTCGTGTTGACTTCTAAAATCCTTATATATATCTCCTGAAACCGTATAGGTTATCGAGTCAGTTAGACAAACTAAAACTGATTTCCCATCATTTGATTTAAATTCAAAACCTAAATTATCAGACGGTATAGATTGAACCATAGGGGTCTGATTATTGCCAGAGAACTTCAACTCAACACCCTGTTCTTTCCTCTCGCTATATCGAGGAAGAACAGAAATAAACAGTTCTTTTAAAAGTTCCTTTTGAAGAACCACCTCATTATTGCTCTTGAATTTAAATTGAAATATTACACTGCGTAAAAAATTGTGTTTATACGCTTTAGAATTTGTTCTTTCTATTTTCGGAAATCCAAACATTAATTAATAGTGAATTTTGATTCAAAAATATAGCTTTCTGTTTCAAAAAGCTATATTTTTTTCTTCTTAAGACTTTTCACGGATTACATTCTCACCTTCAAAGCCGCCAAGAAATTAGTTCCGGCCTGTGGATAAACAAAGTTTTCTGTTATTAAGCCATAATATAAATAGCTGTAAGTATAACCGTTAGATGAATACGCTGTATTGAACAAGTTATTGACCAGCAAACTCACTGTCAAATTCTTCAAACCCTTTGGCTTTAAGCTGTAATTAATTCTTAAATCATTAACGAAAAAGGCGTCCAAAGACCTTTCCTCGTTAGCGGTGTTATCCAAATATTGTTTCCCTACATATTTTGGCAATAATGCCAACTCTAATCCATCTAGAGGGGTAAAGCTCAAGCTACCTCCGGCAATCATATTTGGAGAAAAAGCAATGTCTGTGTCTTTAAACTCATTAAGAGCATCTGGCGTTTCGCCGTCGTAGCTAGGAATAAACTCTGTAAAAGACTTCACCTTATTACTACTTACTGTGGCATTGGCACTTAACAAAAACTTACTTCCCAATTGCTGTGCTACTTGTAGTTCCAAACCTGCTCTATAGCTATCTGGCACATTAATTCTTATGGCTTCACCTACATTATTGATAGCACCCGTTAGCACCAATTGGTCTTTATAAGACATGAAATAACCGTTGGCTTGAAACTGGGTATTTTTCGCCAAAAATCTATAGCCCAGCTCTATGTCTTGAAGGTTTTCAGCATTTGGCTTCGCTCTAGAAGAAAAGGTGGCATCCACGATATCTTGCCTGCTTGGCTCTTTATTACCCACCGCATAAGAAACGTACGCAGAGTTTGCTTTATCTATAGCTAGATTAAAACCCAATTTTGGATTAAAGAAACTATAATTATCGTCTGTTTTTAAACTTTGAAGTATTTCTGTGGTTCCGTCAATTTCAACACCGACATTTCTGTATTGTACATCTAAATAAGCATTAAAGCTTTCGGTGAACTGATAAAAACCCTTTCCATAAATATTGAAATCGGTCTTGATACCTGTGTTGTCATACCACCGTTGTCTGATATTTCCATTAGATGCGTATTGAGCCCAAACAACCTCCCCATAGTGGTCTCCGTAATATTTGTTCAGTCCACCGCCAAAAGAACCTGTCAATTTACCAGCACCTTCATAGTCTAAAGACCATACGCCTCCATAAAAATGATTGTTCAACCACTTCCTTTGAATCAAATCAGTTTCTTCTATCACTTCTGCTCCTACGGTTACGTTTTCTAGACCGTAATCTGCAAAGGCCCTACCATCTTTATATTGCTCATAATAACCTCTTCCATACGTATAATGCAAGGTCGGGTTGAAACGCCAGTTATTGCCCAATTTAAATGATGTCACCAATTGATAATGGTCTTGCTGATAATTATCTACTTCGTTTTCGTACTGATACCAGTTGTATCTTCTACCTCCAGCCAATAGTTCGTTTTTAAAAGCGTCGTCGTAGTAATTTCTATCAATAAAGTCTTGAAACCCTTTCTCGTCACCCTCTGCTAAGCTTTGTGGAATACCATACCACGACTGGTAGGTCTTTTCCTTTCCGGAAAAAACATTGAATCTGATGAAATTCTGTTTGTCGTAAAATCCGCCAGAGACATAGAAAGACTTTAGGTCTGAAGAAGCCCTATCTACAAAGCCATCTGACGCTATTCTAGAAAGACGTGCATCCAACACAAAATGATTATTCATCATACCTGTGGATACCATGACGTTCGTTTTTACGGTATTAAAAGAACCTAAAGAGGTGTTTATTTCAGCAAAAGGCTCTTGAGAATATTTTAAAGTACTCACATTAATACTAGCTCCAAAAGCTCCTGCACCGTTTGTGGAAGTACCCACGCCTCTTTGTAGCTGTATACTGCTTACAGATGAGCCGAAATCTGGCATATTTACCCAAAACACGCCTTGAGATTCAGAATCATTATAAGGAATGCCGTTTATGGTAACGTTCACTCTGGTGGCATCAGAGCCTCTTACTCTAATACCCGTATAACCTACCCCTGCCCCTGCGTCTGAAGTAACTACAACGGAAGGCATTTGATTGAGTAAAAAAGGGATATCCTGTCCTAGGTTTTGCTTCGCAATCGCAGCTTCACCAAGCGTGCTGTAAGCCATCCCTGTCTTTTGGCTGGCCCTTGTCGCCTTTACTACTACTTCACTTAAATCAAGCGTATCTGACTGAGCAAAAGCTAATTGCAAGGAGCAAAAAAGAAAAATTAATACGGAAGTTTGGACTACTTTTTTCAAGTTTCTACTTATTTGTACAGAGGCAAATAAGGGGTAAAAATCACCTATGATTGGTTCATTTAAATGTCCATAGACAGAGAACTTTCGGCTGAACAGCAGAAAGCTGGGCTCAAATCCCTTCGTCGGTACTAGCCGCATCAGGTTCTATGGGTATAATCTCAGCCTTTTCAAATAAAAAGGCACCCCTTTTGATAATTATCTCATAAAGGTAAACGGATTCCGAATCGTTTACGTTAATTTGTTAGTATATTAATAGTAATTGGCACACAAATTGTACAATTCTTTTAATCCGTTTAATTTAAACAAGAACCTATGGCTCAGTTCATGGTAGAGTTTGACCTTCCAATTCCGTTTCCACCTAGTTTCGTGGCTAAAATACCTATGCAAAAAATAATGGTAGACGAGCTCATGGAAGACGGCAGAATAGCTTCGTATGCTCTTTCTATAGACAGGGGAAGATTTTGGGCAATCATTAATGCAGAAAGTGACTTTGGTGTTTTAGATGTTATTAATGAATTTCCGTTGATTGAACAGATGCCTTACGTTATTACAGAACTTATGTTTAACCATGCTGGGGCTATCCACGTGCCCGGCTTCTCCTTAAATTAGGGATGCTTCGTTCATTTATTTTCATAACCCTATTTTCCTTTAGCTTTTTATCCTGTAGGTTTACAGACAATCAAAAAGAAACGGTTCCTAAGGCTGCTTATGAAACTTGGGATTATATCCAAAAAAACGATAAAGCTCCAAAGGGATATGTAGGCGGCAGACGTTTTGGCAATTATGAACAACTATTACCTAAAAAGACCGCAGACCAAAAAACATTAAGATACCGTGAGTGGTATATTTACCCTAAAAAGAAGGGGCAAAATAGAGGAGCCGAAAGACTAGTGACTAGTTCTGACGGAAATGCCTACTATACTGCGGATCACTATGTTAGTTTTACTAAATTAGAGCCTTAATTTTCTTATTTTTATAAACAATCTAAACATGAAATCTCTTTTGTTTCACTAATGAACAACCTTTTTATCACTGAAAGTCCCGAGGAATTGACTGACTATTCCTTAATAACTGTAGATGCTAAATTATGTAAGTCAATGGCTCAGTTTTATGAGACCCTAGGCGAAAAGCTACACTTCCCCGATTATTTTGAAGCCAACATGGACTCTCTAGATGAGGTCCTAAATGACCTCTCATGGATAGAAGATGAGCGTATTGTAATTTACTTCAAAAACTCCTCTGAGTTTTTAATCAATGAACGTAACGAAAAAAATGTCAAATCACTTTTAGACCTTTTTGATGTTACTTGTGAAGACTGGAAATATATGGACGTCGAAGCAGAAGAAGAAGGCTTGGTAGCTGACTCTGAAGAGGAAGAAGACTATTTTATTCCTAAAAAAGAACTTTTAATTGGATTTTCTAAGAGTGAGAGAATGGAGGATTATTTAGCAGAAATTAATTAATACCCATAAAAAAGACCTCATCTCTAAACTAGAAATGAGGTCTTTCTTTTTCCGTGAAACTTTTAGTCTATCGGTACTTCTATCAAAGTTTTATCCCAATTAATGCTCATCACAACGCCAGCAGAATCTACATCTGCAAAGCTAATCTTTAGTAATTCAGTAGTCTCTGTGGTTTGAATTGCGGGCACTTCTACTTTTAATACATCGCCTTCTTCATCATAACTCGTTCCCCACTGACCGGTCTGTGAGTTAAAAATCACACTCCAATCTCCCTCTCTAGGAATAGTCCACAATGAATATTCTCCTGCAGCCAAAGACTTTCCAGCTATTTTAACGTCTTTATTAAATTTAATTATGGTGGCTTCATTAGCTCCCGTTCTCCAAACCTTGTCAAATGGAACGAGCTCTCCAAAAATAACCCTCCCTTTTACAGCAGGCTGGCAATAGGTTACCGAAACCGTCAATTCTCCAGAAGTCATCTCGGCCGTATCTGTTGGGCTATGGCTCTTAGTCCAATTCTTAAACACAACATACAATACTGCCAAAACAACAAATACGAGTAGGGTAATTTTTATAAATTTCTTCATAAGCTAAAGTTTTAGGTATATTTTAGTGAACACCTTATCAACATCTTTATTGTTGAAAAAATTCAAACTCCATTCAATCGGATTTGCATAATGGAATAGTCACCTTTGTAGGGCACATTATTCTACTTTCTATGGACATTATACATCTTCTATCTGACGCCATCGCAAATCAAATTGCCGCTGGTGAAGTGGTACAAAGACCCGCTTCAGCAGTAAAGGAGCTCATGGAAAACGCCATAGATGCTAGAGCTACAGAGATTAAGCTTATTATCAAAGACTCTGGAAAGACATTAGTTCAAGTAGTTGATAATGGCAAAGGCATGTCTGTCACAGACTGTAGAATGAGCTTTGAACGGCACGCCACCTCTAAAATAAGCAAATCGGAAGACCTTTTTGCCATCAGAACAATGGGTTTTAGAGGAGAGGCACTGGCGTCGATAGCAGCAGTGGCCCAAGTAGAGGTAAAAACCAAACGAGAGGAAGACGAGCTGGGCACACACCTCATTATAGAAGGGTCGGAAGTAAAAAGCCAAGAACCTATTTCTACGCCAACTGGAACAAGTTTCATTGTTAAAAACCTTTTCTATAACATTCCTGCTAGACGCAAATTCTTAAAGTCTAACCCAGTGGAAATGAAACATATTCTGGATGAATTTCAAAGGATCTCTTTGGCAAACCCAGCGGTTGGATTTGAACTCTATCATAATGACATCGAAGTTTATAAACTACCTTCTGCCAAACTTTCTAAAAGAATTGTTGACCTTTTTGGGAAAAGCTATCGCGAACAGTTGGCTGCATGTGAAGAAAACACACCATATGTAAATATACAAGGCTATGTTGGTAAACCAGAATCGGCAAAAAAATCGAGGGGAGACCAATACTTCTTTATCAATAATAGATTTATCAAAAGCCCCTATTTACACCATGCCGTCACCATGGCCTTTGAGGGTACTATTCCAGAAAAGCATTATCCTTTCTATGTGCTTAACATCTCTATAGACCCATCTAACGTAGATATTAACATTCATCCTCAGAAAACTGAAATTAAATTTGACGATGAAAAAGCCGTCTATAGTATTCTGCGTTCGGCCGTAAGGCAAGCCATAGGTGTTTACAATTTAACGCCAACCATTGACTTTGAATCGGATATTAATTTTGGCAACCTTACCAATCATCAAATGCCAGAAAAGCAACCTTCCGCATTTGAAAGGGCCGGCTCTTCTATTTCGAACTTTGAACAATCCAGAAGGTCATTTGACGGCCAAAAACCTGAAAATAAAGATTGGCGTAAGCTATATGAGGGTTTAGAAAGTGCCGCCAATTTTTCTACCTCAGAAGAGGTGGTATCTATGGGCTCCAAGGTAAACGCTGGATTAGAAAGTAAATTAAAACCTGATTTAGATGAAGTAGACGCCATTCAAATTCACTTGAAGTACATCGCTTTACAAGTCAAAAGCGGTATGCTACTCATCGACCAAAAAGCGGCGTGGGAGCGTATTTTGTTCGAGAAATTTGAGAAAAATTTGGCGAACAAATCTGGGGCTTCGCAGCAGCTGCTATTTCAAAAAACGCTGAACCTTAGACCAGAGGAATTTGAGCTGGCCCTCACGCTTAAAAGCGAAATACATGCCCTGGGTTTTGGCTTTGAGGTCTTTGGTACCAGCAGTCTTATTATCAACGGAATTCCAATGGAAACGACCGACGATGAAGGCTCTGCTCTTTTACAAGATTTACTCAAGGAATCTATAGAACATGACACGGAACTTAAGCTTGATAAAACTAAAAATCTAGCCAAAACACTGGCCAAAAGAACTGCTGGCAGGAACCTAAAAAAAATGGACAAAAAAGAAATAAATGTGCTTATAAATCGTCTTTTTGAAACATCTATGCCATCTTACACCCCAGATGGGCAAAAAATAATGAATGTAATTACACTAGAGCGACTAAGCGAACTCATTTCTAGCTCTGATGGTTTTTAAAAAAAGAAAAAAATATGTTTGATAGAATTACACCGATAGTAAAACAGCTACTCATAATTAACATAGTTGTATTTATTATATCAAATCTGGCGGAGCAGTTTTTTTACTCCAACTTCGCTTTTTTTAACCCCATACTTCCAAACAACGAACAGCTTTTCAATCCAAACTTCAAACCTTGGCAGGTATTGACCTATATGTTTATGCATGGTGGTCTTGGTCACTTGTTTAGTAACATGTTTGGTCTTTTTATTTTTGGGTCTACACTTGAAACATTCATGGGCTCCAAGAAATTTTTAATCTACTACCTCATTACAGGAATAGGAGCGGCGGTTTTAAATTCCATGCTAAACACATACGAAATGTCTCAATTATTGGCTAACTCAGAGCCCTACTGGAGACAAGCCGTAACACCGATGGTTGGGGCCTCTGGTGCCATATTCGGAATCCTTGTGGCCTTCGGCGTACTCTTCCCAAATGTGGAATTAATGCTTTTATTTTTCCCAGTGCCTATTAAAGCAAAATATTTTGTAATTTTATATGGTCTCTACGAACTATATGCCGGTACTGCCGGACTTCAGCAGGGAGTGGCTCACTTTGCCCATATCGGTGGATTGATTACAGGTTTAGTCCTGTTGAAACTTTTTGGATTCGATGAAAAGGAAGGGCAAAATTTTCGTAGGTGGTAATAAAGCGATTTATGACAAGAAATGGGAAGCATCAAGGATGATATAAGACAAGCTTTTGGCAAAGGAAACAGCTCCAGTGTACAGCTTATACTGATAAATCTGTTCGTGTTTGTGGCTTACTTCGCAGTAAAGCTTATCCTGTCTATGTCCGATGAAACCAGTGGTATTGTCGCTACTATTGACCAAAACATTTACTTAAATGCCAATCTCCCTGAGTTAGTTCTTCACCCTTGGAGTCTTTTTACATTTGGTTTTGTAAACGGTTCGTTTTTCAGTTTCTTATTTAATTGTATTGCACTTTATTGGTTTGGCTTTTTAATTCAAGACTTTCTGGGAAATAGAAAGCTTATCAATATCTATTTGTTAGGCTATATTTTTGCTGGAATTTCATACATAAGCATTTTTAACCTCGTAGGCATGACAAAGGCTTCCGTAAACATGGCTCCATTAGCCTCAGGTGCCACCGCCGCCGTTTACGCCGTAATGTTTGCCACCATCACACTCATCCCCGACTATGAACTGTTCTTATTCCGAAGGCTCAGTATTAAAATAAAATATCTGGCGGTTATCTTCTTAATTTTCTCTTTTATAAACCCCGCCAATGGCTTCATGAATTTAGGAGGAGCTTTTTTGGGCTACCTTTATATTAAACTACTAAGAACAGGTATAGACTTAGGCTCTCCGTTTGAGGCGGTTCAAGACTGGTTTAATAGACTTTCAAAACCAAAACCACAAAAGCCATTTACGGCAAAAAAATTCAGCCATTCTACTGTAGGCACTTTTCTGTCTTACGAAAACGAAGAGAGAGATTTCAGCACAGAACAAGAAGAGGTAGACGCTCTACTAGATAAAATTGGCATCTCTGGCTACAAAAGCTTAACCTTAGAAGAGAAAGAAAGGCTTTACAAAGCGTCACAAAGCGACAAGCTTTAGCCTTTTTTATTCTATGACATCCAAATACTAGGGTTTCTTCGTACATTTGGCACAACTAAAATGTAGCCATAAAAACGGTTACAAGGTTTAAGACCCCTTATGTTTATTAAACCCGGCAAATTACTATCTACCGTAAATAGCCCTGAGGAACTCAGGAAGCTAAGCAAAGACCAGTTACCACAATTTTGTGATGAACTTCGTCAATACATTATTGATACGGTCTCTATAAACGGAGGACACTTTGGTGCGAGTCTGGGCGTGGTAGAACTTACCGCAGCCTTACACTATGTATTCAATACCCCTGACGACAAACTCGTTTGGGACGTTGGTCACCAGGCTTATGGCCACAAAATCATTACAGAAAGAAGAGATAAATTTTATTCCAACCGTGTGTATGGAGGCTTATCTGGTTTTCCTAAAATCTCAGAAAGTAGATACGACGCTTTCGGCGTAGGCCACTCTTCTACCTCTATTTCTGCTGCCTTAGGTATGGCTGTAGGATCTAATCTCAATGGCGATAAAAATGCTCAGCACATTGCGGTAATTGGAGATGGAGCCCTAACTGCGGGTTTGGCTTTTGAAGGCATGAACCATGCTGGCTCTTTAAAAGATGCCAACATACTCATTATCCTAAATGATAATTGCATGTCAATTGACCCCAACGTGGGTGCTCTTAGGGAGTATTTGACAGACATTACCACCTCTAAGTCTTATAACAAAGTCAAAGAAGAGGTCTGGAATCTATTAGGTAAAATGAGCCACTTTGGTAAGAGTGCCAGAGAAATCGTAAAGAAAATAGAAAATGCCATGAAAGGAGCTGTTCTAGGCAACAGCAACTTTTTTGAAGCATTAAATTTAAGATATTTTGGGCCAATAGATGGTCATGACATTGACCACATGGTGCATGTTCTGGAAGACCTAAAAAACATTCCAGGTCCTAAAATTTTACATTGTATCACCAAAAAAGGCAAAGGCTACGAGCCAGCGGAGAAAGACCAAACAAAATGGCACGCTCCAGGTCTTTTTGATAAGCTGACAGGTGAAATAAAACAAGTAAATTCTCCTACACCTCAACCGCCGAAATATCAAGTGGTTTTTGGTAAAACAATAGTGGAACTAGCCGAAAAGAACAGTAAAATTGTAGGTGTTACACCTGCTATGCCATCGGGTTCTTCCCTGAACATCATGATGGACGCCATGCCTGATAGGGCTTTTGATGTCGCTATAGCAGAACAGCACGCCGTTACTTTTTCTGCCGGAATGGCCACAAAAGGACTGACGGTCTTCTGTAATATATATTCTACATTCATGCAGCGTGCCTATGACCAAGTCATACACGATGTATGTTTACAAGGCTTACCCGTTATTTTCTGTTTAGATAGAGCTGGATTTGCGGGTGCAGATGGCCCTACACACCATGGAGCTTATGATTTGGCTTTCATGCGTTGTATACCAAACATGATAGTATCTGCTCCTATGAACGAAGAAGAGCTGAGAAACCTAATGTTTACGGCTCAGTCTGACAAGATTCAGTCTGGTAAAGAGGCCTTCACCATCAGATATCCAAGAGGTAAAGGAGTGATGGTAGACTGGAAACTTCCAATGCAAGAAATAGCAGTGGGAAAAGGTAGAAAAGTAAAAGATGGTGAAGATATCGCTGTTTTAAGTATAGGTCATATTGGTAATGAAGCTTTAGCTGCTGCCAATGAATTGGAAAAAGAAGGACTGTCTGTCGCTCATTACGACTTACGTTTTGTTAAACCGCTTGACGAAGCCCTTTTACACGAAGTGTTCAGTAGGTTCTCAAAAGTGATCACTGTAGAAGATGGCTGCTTACAAGGAGGCATGGGCTCTGCGGTACTGGAGTTTATGATAGACCATGGTTATACTGCTCAGGTAAAAAGACTAGGTATTCCTGATAGACTAGTGGAGCATGGAGAGCAAGAAGAACTTCAAGCCGAATGTGGTTTTGACCAAGACGGGATCAAAAGAGCTTGCCTTGAAATGGAAACTGTAAAAACGGCAGTCTAGATTAAAATGCCACACTTACAGTCTGTAAGTTTAAGAAACCTCCCAGAAGAAGAAGAATTTCCTTTTACACTCCCACTTATCAAAGATTTGGAGCCTATAATATTCAACAAAAACATCACGTTTTTTGTCGGAGAAAATGGTGCTGGAAAATCTACCATACTAGAGGCCATAGCCTATAAACTTAATGTGCCCGTAGCAGGTACTGCGAGCGTGGAACTAGACCCCATGCTGGAAAATGCCAGAAAACTGGGTAAATACCTCAGCATTAGACAAACTACAAAATCATCCAGAGGATTCTTTCTTAGGGCCGAAGACTTCATAGGCTTTGTTAAAAGTATCCAGCGACAAATAGCCGAGCTTACTTCCGAAATAACAGAAATAGAAGATACTTGGACCGTCGGGGACATCAACTTAGCAACCAAATACATCAAAGAAGAACGCCAAGAACTTATAGACCGCTACGGTGAAAACTTAGATGCCATGAGCCATGGCGAAGGTTTCCTTAAATTTTTCCTTTCTAGAATAACCGGAACCTGTGTTTACCTCATAGATGAGCCAGAAGCTGCTCTCTCTCCTACGCGATTACTATCTTTAATTTCACTTATCCGTCAAAAAGTAAATGATGTGGATGCTCAATTTATAATAGCCACACATTCCCCCATCATCATGGCCATCCCAGAAGCCGAAATATTACATTTTAAAGATGGGAAAATAGCTCCTATTGCTTATCTAGAAACGGAGCATTATCAGTTAACTAAAAGTTTTTTGGATAATCCTGAGGTTTATTTTAGGGAGTTGTGAAATCAATGATTATTCAGTTGACTCCAAGAGTCGTAATCACCTACGAGTAAGAAGTGATTAATTCTTTCGGCCTTTATATTAAGTTCCTTATTAGACCTCTTTAAAAAGTATTCACCAATACCCTTCGATATCATTATTGCTTCCTCACTACATTTGCAATTTGGAGGTATTTTAGATAAAATGTTTACTGCCTTAATCATCTGAAATTCAACACCAGAAACGCTTAATACTTTTAACTTATTAAAATTTTCATCACAGTACTTATTGCCGTATTCAACTAGGATTTTCTCTTTTGCGGCCTCCAATTTTATTTTGCAACTTTTATCACTTGTTTGAGATATAGCTTCATTAAGCCTCATAATCCCTTCTATGGTTACCTCATCTTGATACCTAGTGAGAATAACATCACAATTTAATCCAGAATATCTCTCACTAAATACCGTCAGCTCTTCTAAAGCCATACCTACCACACCCATTTCTGCCATCTCTAAAATCAGGTCTTTTACTATTTCATACTTATTAGAAGCAGATACAGGAATTTCATAAGTAACAATTGTGTCTTTTTTCGAAGAGCGAAGTCCAAATTCAAAGGACACTTTTACCACTCCTTTATATAGCAAGTTTATACCTTCAATACTATAAACTTTCGAGTAATCCATCGTGGGTTTTATCTCAACCGTTGATTTAGAGTCTAGCTTGTATTCCTTCGCTATCTCCGTATTTAAAAATGTATTGACATACCCATCGTAAAATTCTGTATTTGTTGCCATTTTGACATAGTCTATAGTCTTCTGGGCATTTGCTGTTGACAATAATAAAAATAAAGAAAGAGTTAAAAGTCTAGTCATTATTGTATTGTTAAAGTAATGCTATTTCCTACAACGGTAGTTGAGGCTTTAATTTCATTAGTTCTCAAAAACCTTCTCAAATCCAAAGCAAATTTGGTGCTACGAAAAGAGTTTCCATTATCGTCTTTGTAAGGTACTTTTATTTGATCGAAGGTTATTCTTGTGTCACTTACACCTTGTAGATGATAGTTTCCTTTATAAGCATTATCGGCAATGTACTCCTCTAGTAGGTCACTTAAAAGACTTCCCATGTCATCCACTTCTGTGTCCATTTTTAAGTCAGACTCTTCACTCACTCCTCCATTTAAAGTAATAGTAAGTCCATTCTCCCTTATGTCTTCAAACTTCTCTGATATAGTAGTCAAAAGATTTGGCACCTCTTCATCTACAGCCTTGACAATAAGCTTTTCATAATTTTCGGTATAAAATTTTGGAGAAATTGAGACCTTATTTGCGTAGGATTCACCAGAAAAAGCATTAAAAGCTGACATCAAAACGGTTACACTATTTCCAGAATTACTTCTGTTTATGTTTGCTTCTACTTCTATGTAAATATCTGCTCCAGAAATTGCAATTATATCATCTTTAAGAGACGTTTTCTGTTCGGACTGTAAAGCCTCTGCATTACCCAATTGCTTTAATTTAGCTCTGAAATCTATCGTATTTACACCTCGTTGATCAAAAGCATCCTTCACCTTGGTAATGGCCACCCTCAGCCACTCATTGTGCTCATAATTTACTCTAAGATCTGACCCCTTAGGAGTAAAGGGAATTACCATTATTGTTGGTTGTAAATTACTTTGACTGTCATCTTGGGCAAACCCAACACTTGCTACACATAAAACTAAAGCAAGGAATATTTTAAATCTCATAATCCGAATTTTTTAATAATTTCATTCTCTTCTAAATATTTCCTAAGTGCTTTCACATCAACCTCTACCTCGACCGTTACTAAATGCCCTCCAGAACCACTTTCGTCGTCAACAATTAAAGACTTAGTGATAAACCTCTCTGGCCCTAAATGAAAAGCTAGATCATTTAGGGTATTTTCAAAAGCAAGTTTACTCTCTAATTCGTTTTTTATTAAAGGATTCTCTGATGGCGAATTTGCGACTCCTTTATATAACAAATTTTCAATCGCAGATACTGTCGCAAAGTAAGCTGCGTCTTGCGTACTCGAACCAAAATTCTGGCTATTAAAGCTTTGCAACAACCCTTTAGACGCCACATAGCTTACCTTCCCATTTCTACTGTACTCAATACTTTTTTGCGATGTAACTTTTTTCGAGCAAGACATATTTAGCAAAAAAAGGACAAACCAAAATGAGATTATTTCTTTTTTCATTCCTCTTATAAATTATACTCCAGAACTACCTTAGCTCCAGAATTTTTCATTTCCAATAACTCTTTGTTTCCTTTTTGAACATAAAGGTTGCCTAGGTGCTTGTTTACTTCTGACCTAATATATCCTTCTCCTACTAAAATATTTCTCAACATTTTTTTGCCACCCACCGTCTCTTCTTGCTGCTTATAAATTAAAATTCTTTCTCCTAGAATCACCCCAAAAGGGTTGTAAACACGAACTTCTTTGACAGTCTTCTTTTTTACATTGGTATACTCAAAGATTTCCATCTCTTTATTAAACGTGTTTAAAAAAATAGTTTTTATGACAACTGGCGAAGTTGACGCTGAAAACTTAAACCCTAATATTTTACCTTCTTTAGACTCTGCCCCAATTATCCTTCCGGTCTCAATATCTGTGCTGGTTAACTTATCGTCCTCAATTGAAAATAAATATCTCACTCCAAGCATTTTATAATAATCGTCGTTTGAAAAATTGTCGATGTTCTTTTCTGATTTCAACAACTCTCTGAAATAACGAAATTCAAAGTCTGCTCTTTCCAAAACTCTAATTGAAGGTACCGCTGCTAAATTTAATTCTAAGTTCATAAAGCAGTTAATGCATTTCTTTTTTACCGCTACAGTTTGAATTTCCGCATTTCCAATTTCCCTAACTTTATTATTTAAGACCGACTCATTATTCGTAATAATGACTTGGGCGTCGTTCAATATTAATTCTGCAAGTCTTTTTTGATTCCCAAACATTGCCAACTTAAGTTCTGAGCCAGTAGAATCAATGCTTTCAACTTTAAAAGTATATCCTTTATCATAAGAAACATGTTCTCCAAATTTTTGTATTTCATAAAAGTCGATATAATCACTAGTCGAATAGCCATCCTTTGTACTTAAATCCGACTTAACGAATTTTACTTTATCTTCAACAATACCATCCTTTTTAATAGTGAAGTATTTGTGGTCAAGAACCTCCTGAGCATAATAAAACCTTCTTACGCAGTACGAAGAATACTCTTTAAAAGCAGCAACCTTTCTCTCATAAATTTTCTGCTTATATTTCTCAAACGCTTTTTTCTCAGCTTCTTCAAAACCCTTGTTATTAAGACGCATAAATGATGGGTCTGCACTAAAAGCCTCTTTAAAGTTAATCGAAACATCAAATCTTCCGCTCCCTCTATTGGAAGCCATAAGCTCATCCGACGATGTATTTAAAGCAAATTGCGTTAAGTATAGAATTTCGGTTGATTTTAAATCAACTATTTTAAGCTTCAAGTCAAGCTCTGGCCTTATTGGGTAGAAAGCAGAAACGGTTTTTCCTGTTGAGTCTGTAACCAACTGTAAATTAGGACGGCTTTCTACTTCAGAGTAAAGTTCAATAAACATTAATTTGTCTACAGGGTTAGTTCCGTCATTCCCTACTGGTGTAAGTTTCTTGCCTTCTTCCCAATCATAATAAAACATTTCTTGATTAGAATTAAGACGTTTAAAAGCTTTAAAATCATCTGTAATAATGGAATTAAAACTTGAATTTTCGTTTGCCGAAATTAAAACGGCCAAACCTTGCTTCTGAGCAATTGAAGTAAAGCTTATCAAAAAAAGGAGTAGGGATGTTTGTATATATTTCTTCATCATTAGTCTATTATTAATCTTCCAAAAACAGCAGTCTTGTCATTTAACGATTTCATTATTGATTCTTCTCCTTCTTCCACCTCCATTGTGCAAAAATTGTCGTCCTCCACACTTATCACTTGAGCTAAGCCAATTACGTTTTGCCTTTGAAGTACTTTTGCACCAACTTTTTCCTCTACATTTTCATAAATCTCAAAAAGATACCCTTCTCTCACATTTAAGTTTTTACCCGCTGCCACCAATAGCTCCTTTGCCTTATCTTTTTTCAATTTAGTAGCTCTTAGTACTGGAATCTGCTCATCAAAACTTTTTGCATTCAAGTCTAACAGCAGAACCAAAAGCTGCAAATCCATATTTTTAACTCCCCAAAAGTTTGCATCAAGTTTTCTCGATACTGAGCCAATATTTTTTGCCTCCTGAACATCAAATATCCCAATAGTCAACACACTTTCTGCAATATCATACTTGCTCGCCACGATATAATCAAGGCCTTCTTTCTTACTCTGAGACACCACATAACCATCCATGAAATCTTCACTTTTTTGAAGTTCCATTTCATCATTAATTAATTGTAAGTTTTGTCTATCAATTGTTATAAAAGCTGGATTACTAGAATAAAAGTCTACTATTTTAGACACCATGCCCTGCGTTGAGATTCCAGCTAAGGCTAAATTTTTATACATCTTCAGTGACGAAGAATAGCCTTGAACTCTCAATACGCCTATTCTCTTTTGAGCATTTACTGAAGTTAAAAAAGTCAGTATAACAACTACAGTTAAAAATCTGAATTTCATTTATTATTATTTTATTAAAAAGGATACTAAATTTTAAAGAAAGGCCTAGATGCCTACTAAAACATGTCAACAATCCCATATAGCCTTAAAGGAAAATGGGGTAAACTTGGGTTGTCATAATGATTCATTAAAGTTTCGGGGAGTGCTTTATCTAAACATTTGCTGTCCAGAATTTATTTTTCTACTGAAAAGTGGTTTGTGGATATTTATTATGCATTTCTGTTTCACAAAGTTAATCGATTAGTTTTTTCAGACAACATTGGATTAAATAAACACCCCTTTGACACTAAAATGTTAATTCAAAAAAAATGATAGACATTTCAAAGAATTATTAAAACAAAAGATGTGCCATCCTCAATAACATAAAAAAGCCCCATCATCATGGCCACCCCAGAAGCCGAAATACTACATTTTAAAGATGGTAAAATAGCTCCTATTGCATACGAGGAGACAGAGCATTATCAATTGACTAAGAGCTTTTTGGAGAATCCTGGGGTTTATTTGAGGGAGCTTTAACAAGCTCATAAAAAACCTTACCAAATTTATTACTCAAACAAATAGCATTTTAAAAACAAAATTCTGTAGACTTTTAACTCTGCAGTTGAAAAGTTGTCACATTCGTGTAAATTAGCTTACAAAAAAACTATCGCCATGAATTCAAGAAGATCGTTTATTAGAAAAGCCACCGCCATAAGTGCTATCCCAACGCTTAGTTCCTTTGTTAGTCTGACACAACCAAGGCTTGAAGAAATTCAAAAAGAAGCTTTGAAGAAGTCGCCCACTGAACTAGCAGAAGACGAAGACTTTTGGTCTTTCATCAAACAATCTTATACCGTATCTCCGCAAATAATCAACCTAAACAATGGCGGGGTAAGTCCATCACCAAAACCCGTTCAAGATTCTCTGGAAAGGCTAAATCATTATGCTAATGAGTGCCCTTCCTACTATATGTGGGGCATTATGGACCAAGGAAGAGAGCCCCTTCGCGAAAACATTGCAAAATTTGCTGGGGTCTCCCCTGAAGAAATTGCCTTTAACAGAAATACCACAGAGGCACTAGATACTATAATTTTGGGCATGCCTCTACAGAAAGGTGACGAAGTTATTTTGTGTGAATATGATTACCCAAACATGTTAAATGCATGGCGACAAAGAGAAATGCGAGATGGAATAGTCCTGAAATGGATTGACCTCAAATTGCCTTCGGACGACAAAAAAGCTTTGACTCAACCTTACATTGATGCAATCACCGACAAAACCAAGGTTATTCATGTTACCCACATGATTAATTATAATGGTCAAATAATGCCTGTGAAAGAAATTTCGGATTTGGCTCACAAAAAAGGAATTGAAGTAGTTTGTGATGGGGCACACACATTTGCCCACATAGACTTTAAAATCCCCGATTTAGGATGCGACTATTTTGGCACTAGTTTACATAAATGGTTAGGGGCTCCTATTGGTAATGGTCTTCTGTGGATGAAAAAAGAGAAAATAGCCAATGTATATCCTCTTTTGCCAAACCCTGACCCAAAAACCGACAACATCAGAAAATTTGAAAACCTAGGAACAAGATCTTTCATGATAGAGCAGTCCATAGGTGAGGCTCTGAATTTTCAATATGCCCTTGGCAATGAAAGAAAAGAAGCTAGGCTTAGATATTTGAGAGATTATTGGGCTAAAAATGCTTTAGCCATTAGTGACCGCGTTTCCATTCAAACCTCACTTTCCAAAGAATTTTCCTGTGCTTTGGCCGTAGTTGGTATTGAAGGGCTAATGGGTCGAGTAATAGCAAAAACCTTCTTTGACAAGTATAAAATACATACCACGCAAAGAACAAAGATTGACATCAATGGCTCACGAGTAACACCTCATGTTTATACCAGCATTAATGATTTAGACCGCCTACTTACTGCAATAGAATATCTAACTAAAGGCTAAATTGATATACTAAATGAAACAAAAGAAATACTTGCATAATCCGAGAACGGAACAAATTCCGTCTCTTTAGAGAAGTATAACCTACAACTGCTCCTTAGTACGTTTCTCAGCTAACTTATTAATACCAAACATTAGAGCTCCCGAGGCTATCATGGATACTATCACTACGCCGCCCAACAAGGGATAGTTTTCTACAAAACCATCGGCACGCTGAACCACTATCATACCTGCTATGGCGGAAGCTATTCCTCCAGAAATTTGAGAAACGGATGAGTTAATACTCATAAATGCTCCCCTATCTTTTAAATCTGGAATGGCGGTTATAAGTGATGATGATGCTATCATTCGGGCGTTAATGCCTAAAAACAGAATGATGTTTAGCACTAAAATTACCCAGAAAGATGTCACCCCTAAGTTGGTGTAAATTCCCACCAAGATAATGCCTAAAACCGTCCCAAATATAAAGACTTTGAGTCTTCCGTACTTGTCTGACATTTTGCCTAGAATTGGGCCAAAAACTATGGTAAAAACGCCTGTTACTCCGTAAAGCAAAGGCAGCTCTTCCAAAGTGATTCCGAGATTATTAATTCCGTAAGTAGAGCCGAAAGGCATGAGCATAAAGCCACCTGTGGCTAGCAAAGTAGTAGCCAAAAAGACTTTGATATAATCTGGGTTTGAAATGGTATTGAATAAATGCTTAATTGGGTTTTGACCTTTATTGGCTTCTAAGTGTGTGTTTATTGGTCTAATTTTCCAAACCATGACTATTCCTACCAAAATTCCCACTATAACAATCATCCAAAAGCTAGAATGCCAGCCATAATTGTTTGCTAAATATAGCCCTATGGGTAAGCCTAGAATTTGCGAAGCTGCAAAAGCCATTTGGGTAAAACCCATTACTCTTCCACGTACTTTAAGCTCGAATATATCGGTGATGATAGCGAAACCTATGGAGCCAATTACACCACCAAAAATTCCGGTGAAAATGCGAGCGGCAAGAAGCATGGGATAGGTATTTGCAGAGGCACATAAAGCTGTTCCAATCAAAAAGCCGACATAAAAGAAGAGAAGTAACTTTTTCCGGTCAAATTTATCAGCAAAACCTGCGGCTAAAATACCTGAAATACCTGCACTAAAAGCGTAACCAGATACTACCCAACCGAACTGAGCAGTAGTAATATTCATTTCTGGTATAAGAATGGCACCCAAAGGCGACAATACCATAAAATCTAAAATGACAGTAAACTGTATAAAGGCCAAAATAGCAATCATGAATACCTGATAGCGAGTGAAAACCCTTTCTTTCTCCATTAGTAATTTTAAAAGCTTGACTTGGTATTAAGAACCCTTAATGACGGGATAATTCCGCTTCAAGAATACGGTGTAACAATTATTATAATTGAGGTAGATATTCATGTTGTATGCAAAAAAACACTTCAATATTTTCCTGAAAAGGCGAAGGTAAGTTTTAATTGTTTAGTCTGCTATGATGAGATTTATTTAGTGCAAAGCCAAATACGCTTGAGTGCACTAAGGTTTCTTAAAGCTTTGGCATCTCAAAAAAGTTGATAGTTGTGTCACAATTTCTACACTTCCCTGCTTTTTGGGCTGGGAACAAACATTTAGGGATTCTTTTCAAACTAAAATAAAACATATTATGAAAACGCTATTTTCTATGGCTGCCGTTCTGATAACGCTAATTTCTTTACCAAAATATGCTGTAGCACAAGACACCTCGTGGGGGCCAATGATAGGTGTTAATGGATCTAGTATTCCCAACTTTCCGCTTAGCTCATTCAAAACAGGAGCCAACCTAGGGGTTTTTTTGAATCATTCTAAACACGAACACTTAGGACTTAAAGTGGAGGCATTCTATTCGCAAATGGGATCTAATTTTGAAAACAAAGTAGATCAAATAGAGATGCATTACTTTCAAGTACCTGTTTATGGTGTCTGGTATCTAAATGATAAAGGAAACGACTTCCGTCCTAAAATTATGGTTGGTCCATATTTAGGCTTTTTAGCAGGAGCTTCTGGCTCAAACACCAGTGGAAACAACTTCTCTAAAGAAAACTTTAAGAGCGTAGATATTGGAGGTAAAGCCGCTGCAGGTTTTAACTGGAAGCTTAATCCTAAAATGTGGTTAAATACAGAATTCTATTTCGGTGGTAGTTTTGCTAATATTTACAAAACGGATATTATCAATATTAAAAACCAAAACCTTGGTTTGAACCTTGGGCTTAGTTTCCCTGTTAACTAATCCTAACATACTGATTCACAGGTACATGGTGCTTGTGAATCAGTATTATTTACGCTAAGAAGATTAGCTCGTGTAGTTTCTTTACCTAAATTTAACACCCTAGCACATCTCTACTTCGATTTTAAGGACAGAAAGCTGTAAATTGGGCTCATATATACAAGACCCAAAACCTTCATGAAGACAAAAAGCTTTTTAATACTCCTTCTACTTATTCCCTTTTTAGGGATATCCCAAACAAACAATCCTAGTTTTCTGGTAAAACCATTTTTGCAAGATGCAGAGCCCAACTCCATAAAAATAATGTGGGAAACGTCTTCGGGCGAAGAAAGCATCGTAGAATATGGGATCACTCCTAAACTGGGCAGCAAAGCCACAGGAATAGCCTTCGATGTGAATTTTGGTGAATCCAGAATACATGAAGTCAAGTTAAAAGAACTCAAGCGTTTTACCACCTATTATTACCGAGTGAAAACGGGAAAACTGGTATCGGATATATACCAGTTCAAAACACCTCCATTCCCTTCTGACAATGAGTCCTTCAATATCATTGCCATGAGCGATATGCAAAAAGACAACCAGAACCCAGACAAGTTTTTAGAAGTGGTTAACGATGGTATCCTTCAATATCTCAACAAAGAATTTGATGGCAGCCTTCCAAATAACCTGGCCATGGTTTTAATACCTGGAGATCTGGTGGATAGGGGAACAGTCTACGAGCAATGGAAAAATGATTTCTTTAACCCCGCGGAAAAGCTTTTTTCCGAAGTTCCGGTTTATCCAGTCCTAGGAAATCATGAAAGAAACGCCACATTCTACTTCAAATATTTTAGTCTTCCGGAAAACGGCACCCCTGGATATTCAGAACACTGGTGGTTTAAAGATTATGGTAACACAAGAATAATAGGGTTAAACTCCAACGACGGCTACAGAGATAGTAAAGAGCAATATGAATGGCTGCAGAAACTATTAGAAGAAACCGCCAAAAACGAGGCTATTGACTTTGTTTTCGCCCAGCTGCACCATCCGTTCAAATCTGAACTTTGGATTCCTGGTGAAGAAGATTTTAGTGGCAAAGTGGTTAAAATGCTAGAAAACTTTTCAACCAAAACGGGTAAGCCAAGTATTCACTTTTTTGGGCATACGCATGGTTATTCTAGAGGGCAATCTAAAGATCACAAACACCTTTGGATAAACGTAGCATCCGCCGGCGGTGCCATTGACAATTGGGGTGAATTTGAAGGTAGAGATTATGATGAATTTACCGTCACTCAAGACGAATACGGCTTTGTAATGGTGGAAATAGACGGAGATAAAGAAAATCCAAAATTCACCATTAAAAGAATTAGTAGAGGAAACGAAGATCTGCTAAGAGACAATGAGAAAACAGATCAAATAACGATCTACAAGAAAGAAAGAAAACCTTCAGCACCTATGGCCTTATCTCCAAATAATGAGACCGTAGCCATTACAGGAACATTGCTAAAAGCAGGCCCTTTTAAAAGCACTTTTGAAACCGCCACACATGCCGCTTCCAATTGGCAAATAGCCGACAACGAAAACTTCGAAAACCCAATTTTTGACAGCTGGAAACAATCTGAGAACTGGTATTATTTAGAGAATCGTCAGAAAAATGATGATTTAACAGATGAAAAAACCAAAAGACTTAGTCCTAATAAAAAGTATTTTTGGCGAGTAAGATACAGAGACCAAAGCCTTAACTGGAGCGACTGGTCTGAAACCAAATCGTTCCATACTGCCGAATAAGTCAGAACTCAACAAAACACAAAAGACTCCTTTCCTGCATGGAAGGGAGTCTTTTATTTATAGGCTTTTCTAAGCTTTCCTTACAAACTCTGATTTCAGTCCCATAGCACCAAAACCATCTATCTTACAAGCAATGTTATGGTCGCCATCTGTAATACGAATATTTTTAACCTTAGTTCCCGCCTTTACAGGCTTTGGAGCACCTTTTACTGGCAAATCTTTGATTACCACCACGCTATCTCCATTTTGAAGAACATTCCCATTGGAATCAAGAATCTGACTCGCCAACTCTTCCTCTGACGGCTCTGAGGGATTCCACTCATGAAAACACTCTGGACAAACTAATAAACTGTCCATAGGATACGTATACTCGCATTTACATTTAGGACATGGTGGAAACTCGCTCATAGGGATTTTTTATTTTCGTTGAGCTACAAAGATACCTTTTTAGAAAGTGTGCTCATAAGGTTTTGCTCCAATAAAAAAGCGACCTGCATTGATAATATCAACACAGGCCGCCTAATATCAAATACGAATTCTTCTTATTTCTTACCAACTACAGCTACTTCCGCAGCTTTAAGTCCCGCATCTTTTTCTCTTAAAAGCTGTCTTTGCATCGCATCAACTACGATAGGAGCAGCAATATATAGTGAAGAATATGTTCCTACAATTACGCCTAAGAACATGGCGAAGATAAATCCACGGATAGTTTCTCCACCAAAAATCAAAAGAATAAGCAATACTAACAAAGTAGCAATACCCGTTACGGCCGTTCTACTCAAAGTGCTATTCAAGGCGTTATTGATAACTTTAACAATATCCTCTTTGGCTTTGCTCTTATCATTTAGGTACTCACGAACACGGTCAAAAACAACGACCGTATCATTCATTGAATAACCCATAAGTGTTAATACCGCACCCACAAAAGCCTGATCAACATCTAAAGAGAAAGGAAGGATACCATTGAAGATAGAGAAGATACCAAGTATTACCAAAACGTCATGGAATACCGCAACAACGGCTCCAAAACTAAAGGCCACACTTCGGAATCTCAAATAGATATATATAAAGGTCAATATCAATGAGTACAGAATGGCTTTTAAAGAGTTCCAGATGGTATCGTTAGCAATAGTAGGCCCAACTTTAGAAGAGCTTACTACTTCACCTTTATTACCGTCAATATCCGCAACTATCGAAGCTATTTGCTCCTGAATTTGAAGCTCCACATTTGGGTCTGTATTGTCAATCTCGTAAGCTGTAGTAACCTTAACTTGATCAAAGCCTCCAAAAGTTTTCACTTCTGCGTTAAAGCCTGCATTTTCCATCGCCTGTCTTACGTCTTCTGTTTTTACAGAATTTTCAAACTTGGCTACGTATGTTCTACCTCCTTTAAAATCTACTCCTAAACCAAAACCTCTAATTCCGATAGAGATAGCACCCGCAATAATAATACCACCAGAAATCATGTAGAAGATTTTACGCTTGTTCACGAAATCAATGTTAGTGTCTTTAAACATCTTTTCTGTCCAAGAAGTAAAGAAGCTAATGGTTTTACCTTTCTTGATATAATGCTCAAACACCAATCTAGAGATGAAAATGGCACAGAAAAGAGAAGTGAAAATACCTATCAACAAGGTTGTAGCGAAACCTAAAACCAAACCAGTACCGAAGATAAATAAGATAACACCGGTAATTAAAGTGGTAACGTTTGAGTCAATAATAGATGGCATCGCAAATTTGAAACCGTTTCTTACCGCAGTAGCAAATGGCTTTCCTTCGTCCAGTTCCTCTTTTATTCGCTCATATATAAGTACGTTGGCATCCACGGCCATACCCACAGAAAGTACGATACCGGCAATACCCGGTAAGGTTAACGTCGCACCAAAAGAGGCCATCACACCTAATAATAAAATAAGGTTAATGATCAATGCAAGGTTAGCAATCCAGCCAGCTTTGTTGTAATAAATCATTACAAAAACCAAAACTGCCAACAAACCTACCAAAGAAGAAATAACACCAGCATTTACGGCACTCTCTCCAACAGAAGCTCCTACAATAGCTTCTTCAATGATATGTGTAGGTGCAGGAAGCTTACCGGCTTTCAAAACGTTGGCCAAGTCACTTGCTTCTTCTAGCGTGAAGTTTCCAGAAATACTTGAGTTTCCACCCGTAATTTCCTGATTCACATTTGGTGCAGAATATACATAGTTATCTAAAATAATGGCTACTCGCTGACCCACATTTGCTGCGGTCAAATCTCTCCATTTTCTAGAACCCGTAGCGTTCATTTGCATGCTTACATCTGGCTGACCTGTAGTAGGATCATAATCCTGACGAGCATTTGAAATCACATCTCCTTCTAAAGGTGCATTACCTAAGTCTTTCACCATATAAAGGCTTACCAACTCCTCGTTAGTGCCCTCATTCATAAATGGCTTCACATCATATAAGAAACTTAAATCCGCAGGAAATAACTGACGAACCACCGGTCTGTGCAAAATCTCATTAACTCTTGTGGTATCTTTAGTTCTAATCATTAAGCCACCTTGACCTCCAATAAACAAGTTACTGAAAGTACTATTTGCCAATAAAGAGTCTGAAGGCAATCCTGTGCTATCTGCACTTCCCGATAACTGAGAAGCTAGATCATTTCCACTTGTAGTGTCTGTGCTAGCAGCCTTGGCAGATTTTTTATTTACGAACTCAGAAAGTTTGCTTGTTTGTGCTTCTAAGTCTAATTGAGATAAGTAAGCAGAGAATGCCTCAAAAGAAGATCCAATTTCTTGTGGCTCGTAAACTTCGCAAAACTCTAATTTAGCAGCACCAGATAATAATTTTCTTACACGTTGCGGGTTATCAATACCAGGAAGCTCTACTTGAATTCTGTTTGTTCCTGGAAGTCTCTGAAGATTTGGGTTAGCTACACCAAACTTATCTACACGCGTTTGAATAATATTAAATGCTCTGTCAAAAGCACCGTCCACCTCATCTCTAATGTATCTGATAACTTCCCCGTCTGAAGAGTTAAGGCCAAGTTCGCCTCTATTAGAAGAATTTGAAAATACTCTCGCTAAAGAAACATTAGGTGCTAAAGCTTTGAACTCACTAGCAAAAATATTTACAAAGTGATCTGAACTTGTCACTGCCTTCACCGTGGCATTTTCAATAGCCTGAGCCACTCGTGGGTCTCTTGAACCACTAGCCAATGACTTCACGATATCATTAGGAGAAACTTCAAGAATAACGTGCATTCCACCTTGAAGGTCAAGACCTAAACCTAATTCCTGCTTTGTAAGATCCTCTAAAGTAGTTCCAAAAAATACTGGCTGCTTCCAAAGAGAATCCAAATATCTTTGTTTCTCTTGTCTGTTTACATTACCGTCCGCGTCCATTGCATACGCCTCTGCGTCGTTTCTTATGCTGTTGGCCTTGTAGGTCCTCACCAAATAATAGATACTAACCGCCATGAATATGGCCACCAGCGTCAATACTCCACCTTTATTTCTCATATTGTTAAATTGTCTCGCCCCATTTGAAAGACTTTTTTTTGTTTAGGAAACCACGGGGCATTCGGATTCCTGGAATGAATGTTTTTTAATAAAATCTGGACTGAAAACGAATTGTTAGAATAAACAATCGTTTAAGAAGCACTATCAGGGTGCATTAATGGCTATGTGTAGTTCGAAAAGCTTATCGAAATAGGAATGCCTAAAAACAGGCTGAATGAAACTATTAGCCCATTCTGCCAAAGGCAAAATTTTAATTTCCGGGCTTACCAGAAATAGAATGTCATTTGTAAAACTAAAAGCATGGGAAGGAATAACTACTTGAGACGAAAACTCACTTAAGTAAGTTTGCTTATCTCCAGAATCATCATCTCCTTGCCCTGTTTGAACAGTAGATTCCGTCACAACCTGATGTTTTATCAGGTCTTTAGATAGCACGGCACTGAGCATAAAAATGCTCATGATAACGCCAAACGCTCTAATAATAAGACGGTTTTGTTTCATATATAAGCGGCAAATCTACAATCTTTTATCAAAAAAAATCAATAAATATGCCATATTTCGTTGTCGACAACTTTTAGATGACCAAAAATGAGTTTAAAAAGCTCTAATAATATCGCCTTTTTTGAAACTTACTTTACCTAAACTCCCATTCTCCTTTTCAGAAGAGAGTTGGCAATTAGCACTGTTTAAAGGAAAATAAAACGCATATAGTGTATCCGAGAGTTTTTGATAGGTGGAAGGAAAAGTACCCCCGTTCTCCATAGCATAATTGAGGGCCTCCAAAATTTCCTTTTCTTTTTCTATGTCAGAGCTATAGGTCATCATATCTAAAGACTCCAAGCTAAAGCTTGTTATGGCCTTTAAAGAATCCAATCTCTCGGTCATCCTCTTGCAATCTTCTATCGATAGCATCTTTTCTATTTCAGAACCTTTCTTATTAACCGACAAAGTAATATCCGACTCAGAAATTTTCTTTATTTTTCTGTTTTCCATTTCCTCTTTTAAGCTAGAGGTATCTAGACGCTCAATATTTCCATTGCAAGAAACCAGTGACCATGCAGAAAAAACCAGGAGGAATTTGACTAATTGATGTAACATGAATATTAAATCTGTAACGATTCTATTTCTTTTAATCTGCTCTTTTTCTTTAAAAGGTCAAAAGACCCACGCTTCCTTTAAGAGAGCCCTTTTTAAGAATGATAAACTAAGGCCTTTATTAAAGGATGCTCAAAATTACAGGATACAGATAATATACACTCCCATAAATGGAAATAAGATAGGTAAAACAAAATACTTCCATTATTCGCCCCATCATTACTTCTACCCTGCAAGTACCGTGAAACTGCCTGCCGTACTGCTAAGTCTCGAAAAATTAAATGAATTAAAAATTGACAGGAAAGCAACTTACACCAGTTTCTCAAACATTGAGAATTACCCTTCTGTAGAAACTTCAGCCAAGGAAAGTATATCTAATTACATCAAAAAAATACTCTTGGTAAGTGACAACGATGCCTTCAATAGACTTTATGATTTTTTAGGAACGAATGATTTCAATGACAAATTGGCTAAAAAGGGCTACTTAAATACCCGAATTAATCACAGACTTTCGGTCAGTCTAAGTCAAGAAGAAAACCAAGCTACCCCTAAAGTAGGCTTAGGTCAGCATTATTATCAAGAACCTAAAATATCCACTCATTCCTATCAGAGCTCCAAAAAAATACCTCTTGGAAAAATGTACATCAAAGGGGACGAAACCATTCATGAACCCATGGACTTCGCTGCTAAAAATCAGTTTGACTTACTGGACCAGCACCGAATGCTCCTCTCCATATTTTTCCCGGAATCTATTGAAGCAAAAGCCCACTTTGATCTCACAGAACCCCAACTTAGCTTCGTGAAAGACTATATGAGCAGAATGCCACGAAATGCTGGTTATAACGAAACCAACTTTCCAGATAACTTCGGTAAGTTTTTTGTTTTTGGAGACCAGAATGGAAGGATTCCAGATAATATTAAAATCTTTAATAAAATAGGTGGGGCATATGGTTTTTTGATGGATAACGCACTTATAAAGGATAAAAACTCAGGCAAAGCCATGATACTATCTGCAGTGATATATGTCAATAAAAACGAAACCCTAAACGACGACACTTATGAGTACGACAGTTTAGGGCTTCCTTTCCTTGGAGAGCTGGGAAGATATTTATTAGAATATACTCCTAAATAAACTCCTCTCCCACGTTTTTAGCATCCGACACAAACTGCTTCACTTTTTGCTCGTCTTCCAATTTGCAAATCATCAAAACATTGTCAAACTCGGAAACGATAAACCCTTTCAGTCCATTTATCACCACTAATTTATTTTTTGGCGTTTTAACAACACACCCTTCCGTATCATATATAAGGACGTTTCCGTCAATAGAATTGGACTCTTCATCTAAGTTAGAGTTATCGTAAACCGAACGCCACGTCCCTAGATCTGACCAGCCAATGTCACTTTTAACCACGAAGACGTTGTCGGCTTTTTCCATAATGGCGTTATCTATGGAAATACTTCTACATCTAGAATAGGCTCCCTCTAAAGATGTTTTCTCCTTGGTGGTGTAAAAATCCTTTTGGGCCGCATTAAAGGCGTCCGCCATTTCTGGCAAATACTTAGCAAAAGCCAAGGTTATAGAGGCCGCAGACCATACAAAAATCCCTGCATTCCAAGTATAATCACCGCTTTCAATAAACATGGTTGCCAATTCTAAATTTGGCTTTTCCGTAAAGGCCTTGACTTTTTTTACCTCTTCCTCTGCATCGTTAAATTGTATGTAACCGTAACCTGTATTCGGATGCGTCGGTTTTATGCCTAGCGTTACCAGAGCATCGTTATTTTTAGCGTAATCTATGGCTACGTTTATTTTCTTCTTAAACTCTTCTTCTTTTAGAATAATATGGTCGGCAGGTGCCACTACGATGTTGGCGTGAGGATTCATCTTCTGAATCTTATAACAGGCATATCCTATACATGGTGCTGTATTCCTTCTGCCAGGCTCGCATAATATTTGGTCTTCCGACAAAAATGGCAACTGCTCTAAAGTTAATTCTTTGTACTCATGCCCCGTAACGACGTATATGTGTTCTTTTGGACAAACGCCTTCAAATCTGTCCGCTGTCTGTTGTATAAGTGTGCGTCCTGTTCCGAGAACATCATGAAATTGTTTAGGGAAAGTCTGGCGGCTGAAAGGCCAAAATCTTGTTCCAACTCCGCCTGCCATTATAACCAAATAATTATCTTTCATTCGTTCTGTTTTTATGTATGTAACTAGCTATACGCAAATCTACATTTTCTCGGATATTCATCCAATATAAATTTATATCCGCCCTATGCCATATTTTGGACTTGATCAAGCCACTTCCTAAAATATTCGGCTTCCCGATCCAAAGCAGTCCGTCTTTAACCTGAGCATCCACTGGGCTTTTTACAAATTTAAATTTCAAACCCACACCTCCACTATTCAATTTATAGTCGGCATAAGAATCGTCTGTTTTCCATGTGAGCGGATTGGTACATATGGCTTTATTCAAACCATCCTCATAATAAGAAGGATAATAACCGGTAGAAAAAGTGTTCCATGTCACAAAACCTCCAAAAGACGCTGCACTAGAACTGGCTTCAATCCCCTCAAACACATCTGGCTTCAATGGCATACCTATTAAATAGGCCTCTACCAATTTTTCTTGAAGCGGTTTCCCATCAAAATAGTCTTTTAAAAGCCTAACGGCATGAATTGTACCCTGAGAATGAGATGCGATTACTATTGGTCTGTCTTTATTATAATGCTCTAAATAATATTCAAAGGCTCTTTTTACATCTTCATAAGCCAAATCAAGAGCCTTTTCCGTTGAAAATTCATCGGATGATGTAAAAGCCGAATAATGTGCTTGCCTATAACGAGGAACATAAATTTTACAAGAGCCATTGAATGCCGTACACTGATTCAAAACTGGCAATTGATCAATTTTTAAATTCAATTCTTCATCTTCTACAGAGGCATTCCATTTATATTCATTTGATGGCTCATAGGTATAAATGGTAGGATAAATAAAAAAAACATCCGCCTTGGCATCTGCTTGACCATCCTTTAAACCAGACCGTTTTGGAACCTTATCTGCCATGTCTTTTAAAGTCGGCAATGCGGACCAATGAGCATCTAAGGAATAGTCTGGTTCAGGTGGAATTGGTGACTGATCGAAGCCAATTTCAAGACTAAAAAATTTCTGGGCAGCGGTACTTTTTGTAAATAGAACTGAAAAAAGAAATAATAAGACAGAAAGTTGTCGCAAATGAATATTTATCATAATTTATAGTTTGAATTGAATAATAATAACATTTGATTTGCACATAATTATAACCGCAAGAAACTTTATCAATAATTAACAAACCAAAACGATGTATAAACTAAACATAAGAAAGTTTTTGCCAGTAACCCTTTTACTATTTCTGGCAGTCTTTATTTCTAATGCTCAAACGAAGATAACTGGAACCATTTCAGATTCTGACACAAAAGAACCTTTAATCGGTGTAAGTATTCAAGTAAAGGGCAAAATTATAGGAACAGTAACGGATGTCAAGGGGGAGTTCGAGCTGAACACCTCAACACCTACACCTTTTCAGATTTCCATAACTTATATTGGTTACCAAGGTCAAGAAATTGACATAACCAGCAACAACACAAACCTTCAAATTTCTTTAGACGAGCAGGCTATTTTAGGACAAGAAATTGTGGTGGCCGCCTCAAGGGTTGAAGAAAGTGTGATGAAATCTCCGGTAACGGTAGAAAAAATGGACATCAGAGCCATTCAACAAAACGCATCTGCTAGCTTTTACGAAGGCCTAGCCAACATGAAAGGAATTGATGTGACCACCCAAGGTCTTCTTTTCCGCTCCTTAAACATGAGAGGCTTTGGTGCTACTGGAAACCCAAGAACCGTTCAGATGATTGACGGAATGGACAACTCCGCTCCAGGTCTTAATTTCCCTATGGATAACATCGTGGGAATTCCAGAGCTAGACCTAGAAAGTGTTGAGGTGCTACCAGGAGCAGCTTCTGCTCTTTATGGCCCAAACGCCATAAACGGCCTTATTTTAATGAATTCAAAAAGTCCGTTTTTGTATCAAGGTCTTAGTGCCAATGTAAAAACAGGGGTTATGGTAGCAGATAATAGAGACAAGGTTACAACGCCTTTTTATGATGCTACCATTAGGTATGCAAAGGCATTTAATAACAAATTCGCCTTTAAAGTCAACTTATCTTACTTGGCGGCAGATGACTGGCAAGCCACGGATTACACCAACCTAAATGCAGCCTCTGGCAATCCATACGAAACAGATGGCACAAACATCTACGGAGACGAAGTACAGGCTAACTTAACCACAGTGGCCAATGGTCTTTTGGCTAGCCCTGCCGTTCCAGATGCTTTAAAAGGTCAGCTAAAAGGAGCGTTAGATGCTGGTTTAGTGCCAAATTCCAATGTTAGTAGAACAGGGTTTATTGAGAGAGACTTAGTGGACTATAACACAAAAAGTTTTAAAACCAACGTCGCTTTACACTACAGACTTAATGATAGAATGGAAGCTATTGGCCAGTTCAATTACGGATATGGTACAACTGTTTATACAGGAACTGGTAGATACTCTTTAAGAAACTTCAATTTGGCTCAGTATAAATTAGAACTAAGAGGAGACAATTTTAGCTTGAGAGGATATACTACGCAAGAGCGTTCTGGTCAATCTTATACTGCAGGTCTTGCCGCTGTAGCCATGCTTAATAGCGTAAGCCCACATGCCAACTGGTTTGGAGAATACCTTCAAGGGTTTTTAGGCGGTAAACTTGCTGGAGCACCTGATGCAACTGCACATGCAACCGCAAGATCTTATGCGGATAGAAATCTGCCTACACCTGGTACTGCAGAATTTTCAACATTACTTGATGCCAATAGAGATAAAGACATTGTTAACGGCGGTGGAGCCTTTTTAGAGAAAACCAACATGTACCATGGAGAAGGCGTTTTTAACTTCAAGAACCAGATTACATTTATGGATCTTTTAGTGGGTGCCAATGTTCGTCAATACCAACTTCGTTCAAACGGAACGCTTTTCGCGGATACTAAAGACGGCAGAACTGGTTCGATTCCGATTAACGAGTGGGGTGGTTTTGCTCAAGCGGCCAAAGAAGTATTTGATGGTCATTTAAAATTGACTGCTTCCATGCGTTATGACAAAAACGAGAATTTTGAAGGTCAATTTAGCCCGAGAGCTTCTGCTGTAACTTCATTTGGAAACTCAAACATTCGTCTTTCTGTACAGCAAGGATTTAGAATCCCAACTACACAGAATCAGTACATTGATTTAAGAACTCCAGCAGGAACACTTATTGGTGGTTTACCTGAATTTGAAGGTAGATACAATCTTACTAACGGAATTTCTTTAGTAACACTAAATGAATTTGCGTCTAAAGGACTTGCTTACTTCTCGCCAGCAGAACAAGGTTCTATTATTCAAAATGCTACTAATTATGCCATTGCTGCTCTTACTCCTATTATTACGCCATTAGTTATTCAAGGAGTTCAACAGCAAGTGACAGCAGGTGTTACCGCCCAAGTTCAGCAGGCCGTACAGGCTGGTCAGATAAAACCAGAAGATGCTCAAGCTGCCATAACCGCAGGAGTAACAGCCCAAATGTCAAGTCCGCAAATTCAAGCAACGATAGCAAGTCAAGTGGCCTCCGCAGTGGGAGAAAGAGCCCCAGCAGTGGTAGCACAAGTTGCTCCAGCCTATGCCACTGCAGCCCTTCCAAAATACCAGCCAAAAAAACTACAACCAGAAAAAATACTTTCATACGAAGTTGGATATAAAGGAGTTATTGGCAAAAAATTAATTCTAGACACTTACTACTACTTCAGTAAGTATACTAACTTCATTGGTGGTGTATCTGTAGTTGTTCCTACTGCTGCTGCAGGCCCAGGTCTTCCAATTGAATCTGGCGTTGCCAGTGCTAGTACAAGATTAGGGTATTCTAGACCCGCAAATACCAACCAAGACATCACGGTGCAAGGTTGGGCTGCTCAATTAGACTATTCGTTGCCAAACAGATTTACTGTTGGCGGTAATATTGCCTTTAACCAATTAAAAGGATTTACGCCGTCTCCTGAATTACAATACGCTGGTTTTAACACACCAGAATATCGTTATAATTTAAGCTTCGGAAGAAGAATAGCTCCAGGAAACGATTTTGGATTTAATGTGAATTTCAGACATCAAGACGCATTCTTGTGGCAATCTAGTTTTGTGGTTCCTACCAATGCCAACTTAAGTCCATACCAAAACACTACTGTTCCTAAGGTGAACAACATAGATGCACAAGTGAGCTACAAGCTTTCTTCTATTAAGTCTATTGTTAAACTAGGTGGTTCTAACATTGGTGGTAAGCCATACATCCAAGCCTTCGGAAGTCCATCAGTAGGTTCTATGTATTATGTGTCTATAACCTTTGATGAATTACTGAATTGATAAGATACTAATTGACAATTTTTTCAGATGGTAATAAATAAAGAGTTCTTGGTTTCCAAGAACTCTTTTTGGATCTAGATTGAACCAAAATTTCTTACCTTTGCAGCTCTTTGAAAAAAGAAATAGATTCTATTATTTTATATGGCCAGAACCCATAACAGATTTTAAAACTAACAATTCATGTCAAAAATAATTTATACCATTACGGACGAAGCTCCGGCATTAGCTACTTATTCTCTACTTCCTATCATCAAAGCTTTTACTTCAAAGGCTGGAGTAGATGTAGAAACCAGAGATATTTCTTTAGCAGCTAGAATTCTTTCTGTTTTTCCTGAATACCTATCTGATGGCCAAAAGCAAAGTGATGATTTGGCTGAATTGGGCGAATTAGCAAAATCTCCAGAAGCCAATATTATAAAACTTCCAAACATCTCTGCTTCTGTACCTCAGTTAGAAGCAGCCATTAAAGAATTACAATCTCACGGATTTGCTATCCCTGATTATCCAGAAGATCCTCAGACAGATAAAGAAAAGGCAACACTAGCCAAATACAATAAGATTAAAGGCAGTGCAGTAAACCCTGTTTTACGTGAAGGAAACTCTGACCGTAGAGCACCTAAAGCTGTAAAAAACTACGCTAAAAATAATCCTCATAGCATGGGAGCATGGTCTAAAGACTCTGCTACGCACGTATCTACGATGAGTTCTGGCGATTTCTGTTCTAATGAAAAGTCAGTAACCGTTTCTGCCGCTACGGATATAAAAATAGAGCACGTAGCTACTGACGGAACCGTGACGGTCCTAAAAGACAAGTTTGCATTATTAGAAGGTGAGATTATTGATGGCACAGTCTTGAGCAAAAAAGCTCTTATCACTTTCTTAGAAGATCAAATTGCCGATGCAAAAAGCAAAAACGTTCTTTTTTCCCTTCATATGAAAGCCACTATGATGAAGGTTTCTGACCCTATCATCTTTGGTTTTGCGGTTAAAGTATTCTTCAAACCAGTTTTTGAAAAGTATGCAAGCACCATTTCTAAATTAGGTATAGATGTTAATAATGGTTTCGGAGACCTTCTTAATAAAATAGAAACGCTACCAGAAAACGAAAAAGCAGCCATAAAAGCAGACATTCAAGCTTGCTACGAGAACGGGCCAGCCTTAGCCATGGTAAATTCTGACAAAGGAATTACTAACCTTAATGTGCCTAGTGATGTCATTATTGATGCCTCTATGCCTGCCATGATCAGAACTTCTGGCCAGATGTGGAATGCCGCAGGGCAGCAACATGACACTAAAGCCGTAATTCCAGATAGCAGCTACGCCTCTGTTTACGAAGAAACCATCAACTTCTGTAAAGAGCACGGTGCTTTTGACCCAACCACAATGGGAAGTGTTTCTAACGTAGGTCTTATGGCTCAAAAAGCAGAAGAGTACGGCTCTCACGACAAAACTTTCCAAATAGCTAGCGACGGAATTGTTCGCGTGGTAGATGCTAACGGAACTGTTTTAATACAACATAATGTAGAAGCGGGAGATATTTGGAGAGCTTGTCAAGCAAAAGACGCTCCAATTCAAGACTGGGTTAAACTAGCCGTTAATAGAGCTAAGGCTACTGGAACTCCAACCGTTTTCTGGCTAGATAAAAACAGAGCACACGATGCTCAGATAATTGAAAAAGTAAACAAATACTTACTAGACTACGACACCAAAGGTTTAGAGATATCTATAATGTCTCCTAAAGATGCGACTCGTTTTTCTCTTGAAAGATTAAAAAAAGGGGAAGATACCATTTCTGTAACCGGTAATGTTTTAAGAGATTATTTAACCGATTTATTCCCAATATTAGAAGTAGGTACTTCTGCCAAAATGCTTTCTATTGTTCCTTTAATGAACGGTGGCGGTCTTTTTGAAACTGGTGCTGGAGGTTCTGCCCCTAAGCATGTAGAACAATTTACAAGTGAAAATCACTTACGTTGGGACTCTCTTGGAGAGTTTTTAGCCATTGGTGTTTCTTTAGAACACCTAGGTGAAAAAGATCATAACGCAAAAGCTAGAATCTTAGGCGAAACCTTAGATGCGGCTACAGAGACGCTTCTTTTAAACAGAAAATCTCCTTCTAGAAAAGTGAATGAATTGGATAACAGAGGAAGCCACTTCTACGTAGCCATGTACTGGGCTCAAGAATTGGCAAAACAAACGGAAGACAAAGATCTTCAAGCGTTGTTTACCGACATTTCTGCCAAGCTTACTAAGAATGAAGACCAAATAGTTAATGAACTTAATAAGGTACAAGGCAAGCCTGTAGATATGGGTGGATACTTCCAACCATCTGACGAAAAAACGTCTGCTGCTATGAGACCATCTGCGACCTTAAATGGCATTATAGCTGCTCTTTAAGCTATATTTTCAGCTTAAAACCAAGCCCTGATTGCTCGTCAATCAGGGCTTTTTTTGTAGGCATGGATTTTGTATACCTCAAGATATATGACCTTTCCTATGAATTTATATAAGCTTCTTTTCGCTTTATTGTCTATATCCATAAGCACTAAAGCACTTTCCCAAACCTATAGTATAGCGGGGCAATATTCCTTTGGTGGTGATGAAGATGATGGTGCATATGATCTCATCAAAACTGCCGACAATGGCATTATCATGGTGGGCTCAACCAACTCTAAAAACAGTTTCGATGTAGGGGAATCCCAGGCTTTCAGAGGAAATGGCGGTAGTGATTTTTGGGTTATAAAAATCAATAAAGATGGAAAAGTGATGTGGTCCAAAACCTTTGGAGGTTCTGAAAATGACGAGGCCACCAGTATCGCCAAAGCTTCAAACGGCGAATATATTATTGTGGGCTCCACAAACTCTACAGATGGAGATGCCAACTATAATGGCACAAACGGCGGTATCCTTATGATTAGAATCAAAGAAGATGGCACTGTGGTTTCAAAAAGAATTATCCCCGGTGGACGCAGGTTTACTCAAGACACCTATCATTACGCCGACTCATTTTCTAAACCAACCGTAAAAGTCTCTAACGACGGCTTTATTTTTATTGGAGGCACACATGAAATAGGTTCATCTCCTTATAAAGCAAAACAGTTTTATCTTACAAAATTGACACCCACAGGTGATACGCTTTGGCAGAAATATTTCGGTAGCGACTTCGATGAACAAATGTCGAATCTAGAAATTGCCTCAAATGGAGACATTATTATGGTTGGAAGTACCACTTCTTCCGCCGCACAAATTCCTGGAGCCGGAAACGGGAACTTAGATTTTTTAGCAATGAGGGTAGACAACAACGGAATCATGATATGGCAAAAAGCCTACGGCGGAAATAACATAGACGCCTTACATGGCATTATTGAAAATCATCAAAAAAATGGTTTCGTTTTAGTAGGAGAAACGAGTTCAGCTCAAGGAAACATATCAACGACCGCAGGAGGTAAAGATGCCTATATCCTTGAAATTGATGCCAGTGGCAACATAAAATGGAAAAAACCTTATGGTGGAGATAGTAACGACAACCTTTATAATATCGTTTATAACGGAAGTTCCAGGTATTTGGCATTTGGAACCAGTGACTCTAGACTCACTGGCGTAACTTCTAAGGGCCCCTTAACTGATGTTTTAACGCTAACCATCACCAGTACTGGTGTCATTGAAAATGCTGGCCAATACGGCGGAGAAGATTTAGATGTAGGTCGCGGAGGTATCATTTTAACAGATACGACCTGGGCCATTGCAGGGGTTAGCAGATCTTCCTCTACCGACTTAAATAAAAACAATGGTGAAAATGACTTTTGGCTTTTAAAGCTTGGCAACCCCACTCCTATTGACATAACCGACTTTAGAGGTTTTAAAAATAACGCAAACGAAGGAGATATAAGCTGGAAAACCAATTATGAAAACGGGGCTAAATCAATCATACTAGAAAAAAGTGCAGATAATGTAAATTTTGTAAGTCTTAAAACTTTTAGCATTTCAGGAAACAGTACTTCCAAAAAGTCTTATACCTACGTAGACCCTCAGCTACGCTATGGCACTAATTATTACAGACTAAAATATACTGGCACCGATGGAAAAGCCTATTCAGGGCCTAGTCTGCTCATTGACTTTTCTCCTCTGGCAGTCACTCCTGAGCTCAAAAGCTTAGAACTTTCTGTATATCCAAACCCAACGAACGATAGACTTTTTGTTTCGGTATTTGACCCACTCGCACAGGTTTCCCTATTTGACATAAGAGGGGTGAAAATTAATTTAGCACCTACTTATTCAGAAAACTCGGGGTGGGTTTTCAATATGAAACAGTTAAAATCAGGCTCTTATATCCTGAAAATGGTTTCAAAAGAGCAAACTCAATCTAAACGCATTATTAAAAACTGATAATTAATTGACCCTTTTCTTATAAATTAGAAGCTCAAAGTAAAAATTATGAGCAAAACCATCCATTGGGGTATTATTGGAATAGGGCGAATAGCCGAAAAATTCGCAACAGATTTAGCCACTGTTAAAAACGCAAAACTGGTAGCCGTGGCTTCTCGGTCCGAAGAACGAGCAAAAGATTTTGCAGATAGATATGGGGCACCTCACGCCTTTAGTGCTTATGACGAAATCTTCAGTGTTTCGGATTTAGACGCCATATACATAGCCACTCCGCATACTAGCCATGCCGTATCTACTAAATTATGCTTAAACAAAGGCATAGCTGTTCTTTGTGAAAAGCCATTTGCGATGAATGAGTTAGAGGTGAAAGAAATGATAGATCTTGCGAGGTCTAAAGATACTTTTTTGATGGAGGCTCTTTGGACAAGATTCCTTCCTAGCACCAAAAAGGTTTTAGAAATAATAGCTTCTGGAGGCATAGGTGATATTAAAAGTTTACAAGCAGACTTTGGCTTTATCCCGCCATTTAAACCAGAAAGAAGGGTTTTAAATGCCGACTTCGGTGGTGGTGCATTCCTGGATATTGGGATATATCCCGCATTCCTCTCCTTACTTTTATTAGATTATCCCTCATCTATTCTAGCCGCCAGCACTATGGGACCTACGGGTGTTGATGAAACCACAGCGTTTATCTACCAATACGAAAATAAAGCTATGGCAAACCTGAGCTGCACTTTTGGAGCCCGAACCAATACCGAAGCCTTTATTTATGGCACCAAAGGAAAAATAGTCATAAAGAGCATGTTTCATCAAAGCAAAGAAATTGTCTTTACTCCAGAGGATGGAGAAGCACAAACATTTAAGTTTCCAAGAGAGACTTGGGGATATAATTACGAAATAGAGGAAGTGAACGAGTGCCTAAGGAATGGCAAAAAGGAGTCTGATTTATGGCCGCTATCGCAGAGCCTTAAACTGATACAACTCCTAGATGAAACCAGAATGAACGCTGGGATAAGATATAAAACAGATGGTTCTCTTTAAAGAGAACTATCTTTCAAACTTCTTAAACCAACTCCATATTTTCATAATCACGACACCAAATACCGCTTCTTTAAAGATGCCAGAAGACATCTTTGATACCCCTTTTGTGCGGTCTGTAAAAATAATTGGCACCTCTTCTACTTTGAACTTGTAGAGGTAGGCATTGAATTTCATTTCTATCTGAAAAGCATATCCTACAAAAGTGATCTTATCTAACGGAATGGTTTCTAAGACTTTTCTGGAGTAACAAACAAAGCCTCCTGTTGGATCCATAAAAGGCATACGAGTAAGCATTCTAACATAAACACCTGCAAAATAAGACATCAATACCCTACCAATGGGCCAGTTCACGACATTAACCCCTGAGATATATCTGGAACCTATCGACATGTCATTTCCTCCATTCTTGCAAGAATCATAGAGCCTTACCAAATCATCTGGGTTATGAGAAAAATCTGCATCCATTTCAAAAACAAACTGATAAGCTCTTTTTAAAGCCCATCTAAAACCATGAATGTAGGCGGTTCCCAACCCCAGCTTTCCAAGTCTTTCTTCTATATGTAACCGTCCTTCAAATTCGCCCTGCAATGCTTTTACAATATGAGCCGTTCCATCTGGAGAGCCGTCATCTACTATAAGAACATGAAAAACAACAGGAAGACTCATCACCTTTCTAATGATAGCTTCAATATTCTCTTTCTCGTTATAGGTGGGTATAATTACCAGGTTCTCTTCCGCCATTTCCTTCTTTATTCTCTAGTTATTGGTTCTGCCATTTCTATTTCCTTTGCATCTGCTTCCTCCTTTTCCAACTTCGCCTCTACCTTGTCATATATTTCTGTAAACAACTTGGGGTATTTGGCATAATACTCGTAACTGTCATTATACTGTGTGCTGTCCACCCCATATTTTTCCCAAAGTTCTTTTTGGAGATACTCAAAAGCCACCGTTGCAGAATCATAACTGTTTAAGTTCAATCTGCCCACCCGAGACTCTATCAGATGACTTTCACTCACCAACTCCACCATCACATCTTCAGAGATAAGGTTATCAGGAGCATCACTATTACCACATGCACCTAAAAATGATGCCATAACAAAAACAGAAAATATTTTCAAAAACGTCGAAACCATAATATTTTAATAATCAGGTTCAAAAAAACTTTCGACTGATAAGCTGAACCTAAAATAGGCTCTGGAAATTATTATCAGAGAAACAAACTAACTTTGCCAAACAAAAGTAATCATTGCCCACGTTCTTCATTGTACCGCAGTTTATAAAAAAGCTTAACGCATTGTGAAAAAAATATTTTCCAGACTGGATAAATTTGAAATTAGAATTAGAAAAGCCGTCAACTCTCAGATGCACGGCAACTTCAGCTCTATATTCAAAGGTACTGGACTGGAATTTGCTGATTTAAGAACCTACCAATACGGGGATGATGTAAGAACCATAGATTGGATAACCACCGCAAAAGGTCACGGAGCCTATGTCAAAATCTTTAAAGAAGAAAAAGAGCAGACCGTTTTCTTTCTTTTAGATGTGAGTGCTTCGCAAAAGATAGGAGAAATGGGTCGAGCAAAAATAGACCGAGCAAAAGAAATTTGTGGCGTTTTGGCTCTTTCTGCCATTAAAGAATCCAGTCAAGTGGGCTTGTATGCCTTTTCTGATCAAAAGGAGCTTTACCTGAAGCCCAACACTGGAATGAAATATGCCTACAAGTTTATTTTAAAGCTATTTCAAAACATTCCTGTTTCAAACAAAACGAATATTGCCGAAGCTATAGGCTTCACCCTAAATATCCTTAGAAAGAAAAGTGTGATCATCATGATTTCTGATTTCCAAGATGAAAATTATCAGGATAATCTAAGGGCATTAGCCAAAAAGCACGATTTAGTAGTTCTTCATTTATTTGACCAAAGAGAAGTAAACCTTCCTCAGCTGGGACTAATTCCAATCAGAGACGCTGAAAATGATACCTTTCAATGGATAAATACCTCCTCTAAGAGCTTTAGAAAAGGGATGAAAGATACTTTTGAAGACAACAAAAAGAGTCTTGAAAAAGTCTGCAAACAGTACAAAGCCTCTTATCTTTCCATCTCCTCTACAGAAGACTTTGTACCACGTCTTATTGAGCTTTTCAGAATAAGAAAATGATAGTACTGACTCAAAAATATCGCCCCATATTAATCTTGGTTCTCCTTGGGTATTTATTTCCAATGGCCTCTTATGCACAAAACCCTCGCTTGAGCTTTCTTACTAAAAGAGCAACCGTGGGGCAAGACATTAAGATCTCTTTGGTATATGAACATGCCTCAAACAAAGATGTCTTCTTTCCAAATACCTCCAACTCCTTTAGGCCTTTTGAATTAATAAAGTCCGATTTTTTTCCTACGTACACAAAAGACACCGTTAGTACAGATAGCCTCGTTTACACCTTAAGAACCTTTCAAGTAGAGAAAAACCAAACCCTTTCCTTACCCGTTTGGACCATTTCTGGCTCAGATAGTACGGTGTTCTGGTCAAATGTGGACACCCTATCATTTTCAGAACTTGTTCCAGATAGCCTTTTACAAAATATGGAAGTCGTTTCGGGTATTAAGTTTATAGAAAAAGAGAAAGATGTCAATGTCTCTGTGGCTAATACCATTATTCTAGCTTCGCTTTTAGCACTTGGACTCTTGACTTTAATTTTTCAAGATAAGATAAAAAAACAGGTGCTACTTTACAGATTTAAGGAAAAGCAGAAGCTCTTTAATAAAAAGTTTCTACACTTAATGAAATCTGAACAGAGCCCAGAAAACCTTCAAAAGGTGATGTCGCTGTGGAGAAATCAAATGACATGGGTGGAAGACAAACCCTTTGACACGCTTTCTTCGGTAGAAATAGAAAAGGCCTCTGGTGAAACCGTAGGTCAAGCCGTAAGAGAAATAGAAACCAGCCTGTTTGGCGGGCAAAACTCCGAAAGAATCCCAGTAGCTTTACAAATCCTTTTCTCACACAGCAAAGACCGCTACCGAGGAAGGGTACTTATTTATAAAAACCAGCTTAAAAAATCATAACAGTTAGCAATATGGAAAATCCAGTAATTATTTTCGGTGCAGGAACTTTAGGTAAAATAGCCTTAGATATTTTCAATGAAAATAATGTACTTATATATGGCATTTTGGACGACAAAGTCGAAATTCACAACACCGAAGTAGGAAATGTGATGGTGATGGGATCTACAGAAGACGAAAATATTATTAAAATAATTGGTAAAAAGACAGAGGCGTTTTTAGCGGTAAAAAACCAAAAGGACAGAAAGCGATTAACAGAAATGCTTGCCACAAAGAGCAAGACCATGCCTATAAATGCCATTCATAAAGGCAGTATTATCTCCGAGGAAGCGGTCATCGGACATGGAAACCTGATAGCTGCAAACGCTGTGGTGGGCCCCTTTGCTACCATAGGTAATTTAAACATTTTAGGGTCATCCGTTACCATTGATGCCGAAGCCATTGTTGAAAATTATGTGGAAATAGGAAGTGGATCTGTCATAAATAGCGACGCTAAAATAGAAGAGGGTGCTTTTATTGGCTCAAATGTAACTGTGGTATCCGGTGTCATCGTAGGCAAAAACGCCAGGGTAGGTGCGGGCTCGGTGGTTATTGAAAATGTACCTGAAAACGCAACCGTTTTTGGCAACCCCGCTAAGGTTCTTGGATAGATTAAACTAATTTTCACCAAAATTGAATTATTTAAAGATTTCTTTTAGATTATAGACACAAAAATTGATAGAATTAGTAGCTACTGCTAACTTCGTTAGTTTTTATAATGTTAATTCCTATAATTAACGTCAATATATTTCGATTTTACCCCATCCTCTTAGATGAAAGATTACGTACAACCAATAAAGAGATTATTAATTGCTAACCGAGGAGAGATTGCCATTCGTATCATGCGGGCGGCCTCAGAGTTAGGTATAACCACTGTTGCACTATATACTTATGAAGATAGGTATTCTTTGCACCGTTATAAAGCGGATGAAGCGTATCAAATAGGTGCAAACGAAGAGGCTTTGCAACCTTATTTAGATATTGACGGTATTATTCAACTGGCCAAGTTGAAAAAAATCGATGCCATTCATCCAGGTTATGGCTTTTTGTCGGAAAACGTGGAATTGGTAAGAAAATGCCAAGCTGAGGGTATCATCTTTGTAGGCCCAGAACCAGAAGCTATGGATGCTTTAGGTGACAAGGTTGCTGCAAAAAACATGGCGGTAAAAGCAGGAGTTCCTTTGATTCCTGATTATAGAGGAGACATTCCTTCCCCAGAGTTTGCTTTAGAAAAAGCAAAAGAAATAGGCTTCCCTATGATGGTAAAAGCCGTGGCTGGTGGAGGAGGAAGAGGAATGCGTGTAGTACACAGCGAAGAAGAATTCCCAAAAGCCTACTCAGAAGCAAAAAACGAAGCCAAGACGGCTTTCGGAAACGACGTAGTATTCCTTGAGAAATTTGTCATAGACCCTAAACACCTTGAAGTACAGCTTTTAGGTGATAAACACGGGAACCTCATACACCTTTATGAAAGGGACTGCTCTGTTCAGCGTAGGTTCCAAAAGGTTATTGAAATAGCTCCCTCTATAGGGCTAAAGAAAGAAACGCGTGAAAAACTTTACGAATACGCCATTAAAATGGGTAAGGCCGTAAACTATTCTAATGCGGGTACAGTAGAATTTCTAGTAGACAAAGAGGAAAACGTATATTTCATTGAAGTTAATCCTCGTATTCAGGTAGAGCATACCATTACAGAAGAAATTACAGGCGTTGATATCGTAAGAACTCAGTTGTTGATAGCCATGGGCTACAAACTTTCTGATAACGGCATATACATACACAACCAGGATGAAGTTCCTCTTAAAGGGTACGCCATCCAGTGTAGAATTACCACAGAAGACCCTGCTAACGGGTTCAAACCAGACTTTGGTACTATCATAGCCTACAGAAATGCAGCTGGTTTTGGAATAAGACTGGACGAAGGAAGTGCCTACCCTGGCATGAAAATTTCTCCTTACTTTGACTCTATGATTGTGAAAGTGACCGCTAGAGGAAGAACCCTTAAAGGTGCGGCTCAAAGACTTTCAAGAGCTTTAGTAGAATTCAGAATCAGGGGTGTTAAAACCAATATTCCTTTCCTGAGCAATGTTATCAACGACTTAGAATTCCAAAAAGGAAATGCAAGGGTCACTTTTATAGCGAATCGCCCAGATTTATTAGAATTTCGTAAACCTAAAGATCGTTCAACAAGAGCTATGAGCCTATTGGCAGATGTGATTGTGAACGGAAATCCAACTTTAGGGAAAGTTGAAAAAAGAGACTTTGAACTTCCTAAGGTTCCTTTAATTGATCCTTTTGAGCCCTATCCAAACGGTAATAAGCAAAGGCTAGAAAGCATGGGTGCAGATAAATTTGCACAATGGGTAAAAGAGCAGAAGTCTATTTTATATACAGATACCACTTTTAGAGATGGGCATCAGTCCTTACTAGCTACAAGAGTTAGAACTACAGATATGATGGCCGTGGCAGAAGGTTTTGCAAAAAACTTCCCTCAGCTATTTTCTATGGAAGTTTGGGGTGGAGCCACTTTTGATGTAGCCATGCGTTTTCTTTACGAAAGTCCATGGAGACGTCTTCAGGAGTTTAGAGAGGCCATGCCAAACATGCTTCTTCAAATGCTTTTAAGAGGTTCTAATGCCGTAGGATATACCGCATATCCAGACAATTTGGTAGAAAGCTTTATTGAGAAATCTGCTGAAAACGGCATAGACGTTTTCAGAATTTTTGATTCGCTGAACTGGATTGAATCCATGAAGTTGAGTATCAGAACGGTAAGAGAAAGAACCAACTCTCTGGCAGAAGCAGCAATTTGCTACACGGGTGAAATGCTGGATCCAAACCAGAAAAAATATACCCTTCAATACTATCTAGACATGGCTCGCCAGCTAGAAGATGAAGGAGCTCATATTATTGCCATTAAAGATATGGCTGGGCTTTTAAAACCTTATACCGCAGAGGTTCTGGTTAGAGAAATGAAAAAGGCCGTGAATTTGCCAATACATTTGCATACGCACGATACCGCTTCTATTCAGCCTGCTACTTATTTAAAAGCTACCGAATCTGGCGTAGATATTATTGACTGTGCTCTTGGTGGTCTTTCTGGACTTACTTCTCAGCCAAACTTTAACTCTGTTGTGGCCATGTTAAAAGGCAGCGAGCGTGAGTGTGAGATAGATCTTGCAAAGTTAAATCAGTACTCTAATTACTGGGAAGATGTAAGAGAAATGTACTATCCGTTTGAATCTGGTTTAAAGTCTGGAAGTGCGGAGGTTTATACCCATCAAATGCCAGGAGGTCAGTATTCAAATTTAAAATCACAATCTATCTCATTGGGTTTAGGAGACAAGTTTGACTTATTGAAACAAAATTATAGCACTGTAAATGACCTTCTAGGAGATATCGTTAAAGTAACGCCTTCTTCTAAAGTTGTGGGTGATATGGCCTTGTTTATGACTTCTAATAGCATAGACGCAGACGACATCTTCAAAAAAGGTGATACCATGTCTTTCCCAGAATCTGTCAAAGGATTTTTCAAAGGAGATCTAGGTCAGCCCTATGGTGGCTTCCCAGAAAAACTACAAAAAATTATCCTTAAGGATGTAAAACCTTACACAGAGAGACCAAACGCTCATTTGGAGCCTTTAGACTTAGAAGGGGAGTTCAAACAATTTCAGATAGATTTCCCAAACAGTGACGGATACTTAGACTTCTTATCTTACAAACTTTATGATAAGGTATACGAAGACTTTCACGAAAACAGAGAGAAGTTTGGTGACGTTAGTCTAATTCCTTCTCATGCATTCTGGTATGGCTTGCATCAGAATCAGGAGATCATGGTGAAAATAGAAGAGGGTAAAACTATTCTAGTAAGATACCTTTATACCTCTGAACCAGATGAAGAAGGTAAAAGAAATGTAAGTTTTGACCTTAACGGACAAGCAAGAAAAATCCGAGTGAGAGACAGAGCTCTTAAAGTTACAAAACCTACCAATAAGAAAATCGGTAAAGAAGGTGATATTGGAGCTCCGCTTCAAGGTCGAATCTCTAGAATACTGGTTAAAAAAGGTGATGAGGTGGCTAAAAATACGCCGCTATTTGTTATCGAAGCCATGAAAATGGAGTCTATTGTAGCTTCTCCTTTTGAAGGAGTGATAGCTTCTGTACAGCTAGAACAAGGTTCTGTGGTGGAGCAAGACGACTGGGTAGTAGAGATAGAAAAAGCGTAATAGCAGGAAAAAAGTATAAGCTTGGCAGTTTTCATTTTGCAGCTTTTCGTCCGTCAGGGTGCGAAGTTGTGAAATGGAAACTGCCAATTTTAATTATAGATTCTTAATAGAAAATAACAAACCATAATAAATGAGTCAAGTATTTGCTCTTTTCGACCTGAAACAGAAGGTTGATTATAAAAACGAAATATTATCGGGACTAACTGTAGCCTTGGCCTTAATTCCCGAAGCTATTGCTTTTGCCTTAATTGCAGGGTTACATCCTCTTACAGGACTTTACGCCGCATTTACCATAGGAATAATAACCTCAGTATTTGGTGGAAGACCTGGAATGATTTCTGGGGCTACAGGGGCGATAGCGGTGGTCATTGTGGGCTTAGCCAAAATGCACGGCGTAGAATATATTTTTGCTACGGTAATCCTTGCGGGTATTATTCAAATGGCAGCCGGTCTCTTTAAGCTAGGAAAATTTATCCGATTAGTACCACATCCTGTGATGTTCGGTTTTGTAAACGGTCTGGCTATTGTCATTTTTATGGCTCAACTGAGCTCTTTTAAGGTTCCAGCATTAGATGGCACATTAGAATGGATGCAAGGGGTTCAGCTGTATCAAATGGTGGGTTTAGTACTCTTAACGATGTTGATTATTTGGGGACTTCCTAAACTAACTAAAGTAGTCCCTTCAGGCCTTACGGCTATTTTGGTCATAACAGCCATTGTGATTGGTTTTGGATTACAGACGAAAACCGTGGGAGACATCAGTTCTATAAGCGGAGGCTTCCCTCCTTTCCATATTCCAGAAGTACCTTATAACCTAGAAACGCTTAGCATCATATTCCCTTTCGCTCTGATAGTGGCAGGTGTTGGTCTTATCGAAAGTTTGTTGACGTTAAATCTAATTGATGAAATTACAGAGACAAGAGGACGAAGTAACAAAGAGGCTATTGCTCAGGGATTAGCAAATACGGTCACTGGCTTTTTCTCTGGAATGGGTGGCTGTGCTATGATTGGACAAAGTCTTATCAACATTTCTTCAGGAGCCAGGGCTAGGCTTTCCGGGATTGTGGCATCTGTAATGCTATTGGTGTTTGTAATGTTTGGAGCAGAATATATTGAGCAAATGCCTATGGCAGCTCTAGTTGGTCTTATGTTTATGGTGGCCATAGGTACATTTGAATGGGCCAGCTTTAAAGTGATAGGTAAAATGCCAAATCATGACATTCTGGTAGGAATGCTGGTAGCAGCGATTACCGTTCTTTTACACAATCTAGCCTTGGCAGTTCTTATAGGTGTGGTTATCTCTGCTTTGGTATTTTCTTGGGAAAATGCAAAAAGAATTAGAGCTAGAAAATATACCGATAATGACGGCGTAAAACATTACGAAATTTATGGCCCGCTTTTCTTTGCATCCACCCAGGCCTTCACCGATAAATTTGAGGTTCACTCCGACCCGGACCAAGTGATTATAGACTTTAAAGAAAGCCGTGTAAACGACATGTCTGGCATTGAAGCTTTAAATAAACTAACAGAACGCTATCAAAAAGCAGGAAAAGAAGTTCATTTAAAACATTTGAGCCCTGACTGTAGAAAGCTTTTAGCCAATGCTGAGGACATCATCGATGTAAACATTATTGAAGATCCTACTTATAAAGTGGCTGTGGAGCTTTAAACCCGAATTATGCTGGGTTATCGTTATGAGTTTTAAAGTACAATAAATCAGATAATTAAAGGAAATTAGCATAGCACCGCTATGGTGATTGAGTTTAAATAGGTTTACGTACTGATTTGAACCAATTTAGCTACGGTCCCGATAAAATCGGGAGATTGCCTAATGCATAAAGCGGGTTAAAGCGAACCAGTTTTCATAAAAGAATCCCCTTCCTAAATAAATTAGAAAGGGGATTCTTTAGTTTTATAGCTATAAAAAAAATCAAACGTTCTACAAATCCTCCAAAATCTTCTTCAAGGCAGCTTGAACAGACCAAACCCTGTTTCCTGCCTGCTGAATGACCACAGAGTTTACGGAATCAATAACGGCATCTTCCACTATCAGACCTCTACGCACTGGTAAACAATGCATAAATTTGGCATTATCTGTCAATGCCATCTTCTCCTCAGAGATAATCCAATCCTCATTTCCTGGAAGCACCTTACCGTAAGCTGTGAAAGAAGACCAGTTTTTAGCATAGATAAAGTCTGCACCCTCAAAAGCCTCCACTTGGTTATGTGTTACCCTGGCATTTCCAACAAACTCCGGAGCTAAGTCATATCCTTCAGGGTTGGCAATCACGAAATCGTATTCTGTCTGGTTAAGCCACTCGGCAAACGAGTTCCCTACCGCCTGTGGCAAAGGCTTAATATGTGGAGCCCAAGTCAACACCACCTTAGGTCTTGTCTTACTTTTTAACTCTTCTATTGTAATTAAATCTGCCAATGACTGGCATGGGTGTCTGGTGGCAGATTCCAAGTTCACAATAGGCACTCCTGACAACGCTCGAAAGCTTTCCAAAACCAACTCTTTATAGTCCTCCTCGGCGTCTGTAAGACCCGCAAATGCCCTCACCCCTATAATGTCTGCATATTGACCAATAACCGCAGCAGCCTCTTTAATATGCTCTGCTTTGTTACCGTTCATTCTTACGCCATCTTCAAACTCTAATTGCCAACTGTCTGAACCCACGTTCATCACAATGACATTCATGCCCAAATTAATTCCAGCCTTTTGCGTACTGAGACGTGTTCTCAAGCTCGAGTTAAAAAATAAAAGAACCAATGTCTTATCCTTACCCAAAGTTCGATTTGCTAAAGGATTTGCCTTCTGGGCAATTCCTTCATTTACTAAATCTTGGATATTTGGAACATCTGAAGGCTTTATAAAGTGTTTCATCTTATGCGTTTTTGAATAAAGAGAGACAAAGTTAGCAGAATGCCATTTACGGAACACTTTCTCCTTAAACAAATAAGACAAAGTGGTCAAATCTACCAATAAGCGGTTGGTAAGACCACTACAAAAACGCCGCAACTCTAAAGAGATGCGGCGAATAATTTTATTTAAGGAGAAAGTGTTTTTCTACTAACGACTCGTTTCAAAAATGAAATGAGCTAGCTTCTTATAGTCTTCGTCTTCTTTTAGCCTATTTTTCGAATTCTTGAAATAGTGTTTTCCATCAATCCCTAAAGAGCTCACTAAAGCCATTGCTTCCTTTTTAGAATCAATAGGCACTAACGTTTTAGACTTGCCATCCCAAAAGTGAAAATGTTCTTTTTGGTTAATAATAGGATCTTTGCTACCAATATCCAGAGCGGCGTTATAATCACCTCTTTGCACAGTGATTTCCTTAGACTTAAGAAACGCAATATCATCTTTTGCACCTAAAAGCTCGAAAAAGCCTTTCACATTCTTGCTCTCAAACTCTTTAGGATTAATAAATTGAGATACCTCATCATCGTCATTCAAGCTAAGTATATTAGAAACCTTGCTGGTTTCAATAATTTTAATTTCTTCACCGAACTTGAACTCCACATTGTTATTCCAGAGGTCAAACCTCATTTCCACTCCAAGCAAGCTATCAAGCTCAACCGTTTCTCCACCCGGAACGCTATATTGTTGCTGGTAAAAATAAACAGCACCCTTTTGGAATTCTTCTTCCCAAAAGTACTTAGAATTGACATCTGACCCACCACTGGTCAAACCATACATTGCCGTTCTTCCTCCTACACTAATGTCTACATCTGAATGTCTAGATTGCGTCAACCAATTCTGAGATAAGATGTTTTGTGCGGATAGATTAAGGCTTAAAAAAGAGATAAAAGAGAGTGTTATTATTGTTTTCATATATCATTAAATGTTGCTCAAATATCGTTATAATGCTGTTTTAATGAAAGTTCTCTAAATAGTTTGTATCTTCGGGTTTTCAAATAATATTTTTAGATTTATCTAAATTAATGGACAAGTTATCCTTCCTTCTAGATTATAACCCCGTTCTTCTGGCACTCATCGCCACACTTTTCACTTGGGCTCTTACTGCCCTTGGAGCGAGTCTCGTTTTTTTCTTTAAAAAAATTGATCAAAGAGCCTTAAATCTGATGCTTGGGTTTGCCGCAGGCGTCATGATAGCGGCCAGTTTCTGGTCATTATTGGCTCCAGCTATTGAAATGGCAGAAGAAAACGGAACCGATGGGTGGATACCTGCAGTGGTGGGATTCTTACTAGGAGGAGCATTTCTTTATGGCATAGACAAAACACTTCCTCACCTTCATCTTAACCGTTCCATGGATAAGGCAGAAGGCATAAAAACATCATGGCAAAGGAGTGTTCTATTGGTGTTAGCCATTACACTTCATAACATTCCCGAAGGCTTGGCGGTGGGCGTTGCTTTTGGTGCATTAGCCCTTAACCCAGACATGGGTCTTCTCACTGGTGCTATAGCCTTAACCATAGGCATTGGTATACAAAACTTCCCTGAGGGAGCTGCCGTTTCTGTTCCATTAAGAAGAGAAGGTTTTTCTAGACTAAAAGCATTCAACTATGGTCAGATGTCGGGCATGGTAGAACCCATTGCTGGCGTTTTAGGAGCTTTACTAGTGCTTCATGTTACACCAATACTTCCATATGCTCTAGCTTTTGCTGCCGGTGCCATGATATTCGTTGTGGTAGAAGAACTTGTTCCTACTTCCCAAACAGGAGATCAAACAGACCTTTCTACCATAGGAGCTATGATAGGTTTTGCCGTCATGATGTTTTTAGATGTAGCTCTTGGGTAATTTACTCAACGTTTCTTTCTATATAACGTATAATAGATTTTGCAATATCCTTACCTGTAGCTCTTTCAATGCCCTCTAAGCCCGGAGAAGAATTAACCTCCATAATCTTAGGACCACTGTTTGATCTTAACATATCTACTCCAGCGACTCCAAGCCCTAAAACCCTAGCGGCCTTTAAAGCTGTATTCTCTTCTTCATCGGTAAGTTCCACGACTTCTGCCGTACCTCCTCTGTGAAGGTTAGATCTAAACTCACCTTCTTTTCCTTGGCGTTTCATTGCTCCAACTATTACGCCATCAACCACAAAAGCCCTAATGTCTGAGCCATTGGCCTCCTTAATAAACTCTTGGACAATAACCCTGGCCTGTAAACCTTGAAAAGCGTCCAAAACAGAAGTAGCAGCACTTTTGGTTTCCGCCAAAACCACGCCTACACCTTGGGTACCTTCCAATAACTTAATAATACACGGAGCTCCTCCTACTTTATCAATAATCCGCTCAGTGTCTTTAGAGTAATTCGTAAAAACAGTTTTAGGCAAGCCCAATCCCGCTCTTGCCAATACTTGAAGGCTTCGTAGTTTATCTCTACTTCTTACCAAGGCCTGAGACTCAATGGTAGTAAAGACTTTCATCATTTCAAACTGCCTTACCACTGCTGTACCATAAAAAGTAACCGAAGCCCCAATTCTAGGAATAATAGCATCCACATCGCTTATAAAAGCCCCATTATAAAAAACTTGAGGTTTCTTTTTTTCTATAACTAGATCGCACTTTAGCGGACTAATAATCAAGACCTCATGACCCCGTTGTTCGCCCGCCTCTTTTAATCTCTTGGTAGAATATAAATTCGCATTTCTAGAAAGAATTACAATCTTCATTTATTTAAAATATTTTTATGAGATACGTCAACAATGTACTTTTTTCTCAAAAATTTCCTTCCGAGCAAAAGTGGCGATCTCATATCTTTTCTGTTTGTTAAAGTGAGTTTAATTTTTGAAGTTTCAGAGCCAATAGTTATTTCTGTCGAAACCAAATATCTTTCTTCCTCTATACCATTTGAACTTTTAACTCTTTTTTTACTAAACTCAGTAAAAATGATGTTTTGAATTCCATTTTCAGGATTATCTGGATTAAGAAATTCACAAGAAATACTGTTCTCCTTTTCTTCTATATTTTCGCAGTGCATGCTAGAGGTATATGCCCCTGTATCTATTTTAGCTTTTACATGAAATAGACCTAATTCTGGTAGGTCTATCCATTCATTTCTTCCTATGGTTTTCAATCCTTCTTTCGTTTCAGATCGAAAAGTAGTTCACTTTTATCAATTCGTCTGCCTCTGTCTCTTTTTTCTTATAAATATTTTTTCCTCTCCCGTTTCAATTTTGAAATTAGGCGTAATAGACAGTATCTTTAAATAAGTGTAACTCAATTGAAACAAAAAAAAACATGAATTCAAGTCGTCGCTCATTCGTAAGGAATACAATCATTGCAGCATCTGCCACCGCCTTTTCTCCCAATGTACTTCTAGCCGCCACCAGACCTAAAAAGGAAAAGCTCGGTGTAGCTTTAGTGGGTCTAGGATACTACAGTAAAGATCTGATCGCCCCTGGCTTGTTAAACACTAAACATTGTGAACTAAAGGGAATAGTAACAGGAACCCCCTCCAAGATACCCGAATGGCAACAAAAATATGGTATCGTTGATAAAAACATCTACAGTTACGACAACTATGACCAAATAGCCAACAACCCAGACATTGACATTATTTATGTGGTTCTTCCACCTTCCATGCATAGAGAATATACCGTAAGAGGTGCCGAAACAGGCAAACACATATGGTGTGAAAAACCAATGGCTCCTTCTGAAAAAGATTGTCAAGCCATGATAGACGCATGTAAAAAAAACAAGGTGGGTTTATCCATAGGTTATAGATGCCAGCACGATCCTAATATTCAGGCTTACCAAAAAGTAATGAGGGAAGGAAAGTTTGGTAAAGTAAGAATGATTAACTCGGCCGCTGGATATTTTGAGGGAAGAACAGACCATTGGAAACAGAAAAAAGCCATGGGTGGTGGTGTTATGGGTGACATGGGCGTTTATGCCATCCAAGGAGCCAGACTCGCTTCTGGTGAAGAGCCTATTTCTGTTAAGGCACATATCATGACCACCAGACCAGACATTTATCACGAAGTAGAAGAAACAGCCGTTTATGTATTAGAGTTTCCAAGCGGGGCTATGGCTACTTGTCATTCTAGTTTTGGTGTCAGCATGAATTACCTACAAGTTAATTACGAGAAAGGCTGGCTTAAAATGGAACCACAGTCTGGCTATGGCGGAAACAAAGGAAGCATGTCTGACGGTACTCAAATCTATACGCCTATAGATCGCCAGCAACCCTTGCAAATGGATGACGACGCTCTAGCCATCATAAATAAAACTGACTACTTATGCCCCGGAGAGGAAGGTTTGGCAGACATCAGGGTGGTGGAAGCCGTTTTGAAATCTGGAGCTAATGGCGGCTGTGAAGTAAAACTCTAATCAACCGTTCATCAAAATCTTGTCCATAATTTAAAGAACAGCTGTTAATATTGACTTATAATTATAAAGCTATGATATTAATTGCTGTTCTTTTGCCTTGGCTCTCCTTCTTCTTAAGAGGTAAAATTCTCAGAGGTATACTGTGTTTATTTCTTCAACTCACCCTAATAGGGTGGCTTCCAGCGGCACTTTGGGCCGTAGCTTCTAGGGTAGATGGTAAAAATGAAACAAGGTATAGGCGTATGAATCGAAGAATGAGAGCCTAAGGCTCTACAATTAAATAAGTAAAACTAGGATAATCCACAAACCCTCTGCTTAGCAACGGTATAACCTCGTTTTCGAAATACCCCAAAAACTGCTGTTTGTTCAGTCCATCTTTCTTTTCACTAGAAACGCCTCTTTTAGTATAACTTAAAAGTTTATTCAAGGTCAATTCTGAAGTAATGCTATCTTTCTCTTGGATGGTAGCATTGAAAACAAGAACAAATTCACCATCATATCTTATCCTAAATTCATTATGGTCTAATGGATTAACATCGAGTGTATCGATGCCTTGATATCTCATTTCTTTTGTCAACAGTTCTTCTTTTGAAAAAGGTAGCGTATAGATCGTATTAAATTCCCAATTGGGTTCCACATATATTTGGGGTTGGGAAGTTGCGAAAAATGCAAAAACGGACAAGAAAGAAAAGGCATATTTCATGAAATTGCCTAAACCACCAACACTTTTTTGAGAAATGATATAACACTTATACGAAATAGGTGAAACCAACAAAGCAAACAAATCTGTCCAATCTAAAACCCTACCCAAACCTAGACCGAAGAGCTGATTAATAGCATAAATAAGGGCAGATGAGTGCTCCAACTTCCAAAAAACAAATAATAAGGCGGTGCCGATGTATATCCATTTTTCATACTTTCTAAAGAGCAAACTTCAAAACCAAGGAAATATTAGAAGTCCCACAAAGTCTGATAGCTTCCCGGTAAAAGTGTTATGGAAAATCGGCTTAAAATAAAAGTCGTTCAATAACAACAACAGGAGCGAAAGGGTAAATACACCAAATATAAAAGAAGGTTTAGTGTTGCTCATAGCTATGGATGGTCTTTTAAGATAAACGACACACTGTTAGCGGTATTGGTATATTAGGTACAATCCAATTCTACGAGAATCACCTATTTCCTGTAACAGGAAATAATTGGATTTTAACCCAAGGTCTTGGCTTCCTCCCAATAAACGTCCATTTCTGCTAAAGTCATATCAGATAATTCTTTGTTAGACCCCTTGGCTTTAGATTCTAAATATTGAAAACGCTTTATAAACTTCTTATTGGTTCTTTCTAAAGCCGTTTCAGGGTTTATTTCTATAAATCGAGCATAATTTACCAATGAAAAAAGCACATCTCCAAATTCGGCTTCCGCCTCCTCTACATTTATTTTCTCTGACTTTTCGGTGTCAAACTGCTCTTTAAACTCTTGAAGCTCTTCTTCTACCTTAGCCCAAACTTGAGCTTTTTCTTCCCAGTCGAAACCTATACCTCTAGCCTTTTCTTGAATTCTCATGGCCTTGACTAAGGCAGGCAAAGAAGTAGGAACCCCACCTAAAACAGACTTATTGCCCTTTTCTTTTAGTTTCAGTTTCTCCCAATTTTGTTTTACCTCCTCCTCATTTGCTACTTTTACATCACCATAAATATGGGGATGCCTTGAAACAAGTTTTTCACAAATTCCGTGAAGCACATCTGAAATATCAAACGCATTTTTCTCAGAGCCAATTTTGGCATAAAACACCAGATGGAGCATAATGTCTCCCAATTCCTTTTTCACTTCTTCCAAATCACCCTCCAAAATAGCATCGGAAAGCTCATAGGTTTCTTCAATGGTTAAGTGGCGAAGACTCTCCAACGTTTGTTTCTTATCCCAAGGACACTGCTCCCTTAGCTCGTCCATGATAGTTAACAGCCTATCAAAAGCCACTAGCTGGTTCATTCTTTCTGGCGAAAATAACTTTGGAGAAGACGGAATTGACATATTACTCTTTTTTTGATTCAAATCTAATAAAAAAGGGTCGCCCGTATGGACAACCCTCTTTCAAATCACATATTTTACTATGATTACAAATTATTTCTCCAGCTCATGGCACAGCCAATAGGACGGGTATTTTGTGTAACCACAGGCTTGTTAACAAGTATGTTATCCACGGCTTGCTCCACATATTTATTCCCTACCAAACCTTCATTTTTCGGACTGTCGTCAATAGCTCCAATGTATCTCACAATATACTTTCCAGCACTTTTCTGTAAAACATACGCATGTGGATTTCTCTGAACGCCATATTTTTGACCCACACCCTTGTCATCTACCAGATAAGGAAAGGCATATCCCCTTTCAGTAGCTCTCTTTTTCATGTTTTCATAATTGTCTTCTTCATAAGCCTCTGGGTCGTTAGGATTGATAGCAATAAGCTGAAAACCCAAGGGTGTATACTTTGAGTTTAAAGCCACCAACCTTTCCTCATAAGCCTTTGAAAAAGGACAATGATTACACGTAAAAACAAGAATAAAGCCTTTTGCAGAGCTAAAATCACTTAAAGACACCATTCTACCATCCACATTTTTCAATTTAAAATCGATGGCTTCATCTCCAACAGCATAGCCAGACTGCTGCGGACCTAGCAAACCTAAAGCCTCAAGTTTTACTTCTTTGGCCTTAGCCTGTTTAAAAAAGTAGGTCCCGAAAGCACCTATCAACAGTGCAAAACATGCTATAAATATATTCTTCTTCATTTTCTATTCCATTGGTTTAACAAGCGGAAAGCTATATTAAAAGTAACATCTAACTTTCAATTAAAAATTCAATACCTCAAAATTGTGTTTAAACAATTAGGGTTCTCTGCTATATGTACTGCCAAAAAGCCCAAAATATATAACATCCCGAAATTATAAACGATTCTTAACATTTTATTATTTACAAAAACCTCTCCTTTTTTGAATTCTTTGAAGATTTTGTTCAATTTTTCGTATCTAGAACTCACTTTTATCAAAAACCCCTGAATAATATGAAAGCCATTTTATGCGAGAAACATGGTAAGCCTGACTCCTTAACCTTTACAGAGACTGAAGCACCCACGGCTAAAGCCAACGAAATACTTGTTACCGTTAAGGCCTGTAGTGCCAATTTCCCAGACACGCTTATTATTCAAAACCTTTATCAGTTTAAGCCAGAATTACCATTTTCTCCAGGAGCAGAGGTTTCTGGAATTGTAAAAGAAGTAGGCCATGATGTAAAAGGTTTCAAAAAGGGAGATAAAGTACTTTCCCTATGTGGCTGGGGTGGTTTTGCAGAAGAAGTGGCAGTAGATTTTAAAAGAGTCTTTCCAATGCCTAAAGGTATGGACTACGTAACGGCGTCTTCTCTCATGTATAATTATGGTACTTCTTACCATGCCCTAAAAGACAGAGCCAAACTCCAAGAGGGAGAAACGCTTTTGGTTTTGGGAGCCGCTGGTGGCGTGGGACTAGCAGCGGTGGAGTTAGGAAAAGTAATGGGGGCAAGAGTAATAGCCGCGGCTTCCACTGCAGAAAAACTTCAAGTATGTAAAGAAAAAGGAGCCGACGAACTTATAAATTACACAGAAGAAGACCTAAAAGATCGTGTACAGGAGCTAACCAACGGAAAAGGGGCGGATGTTGTTTACGACCCTGTTGGTGATAAATGGACCGAAACCGCAGTAAGATCCACCGCTTGGAACGGTCGTTACCTTGTCGTTGGATTTGCCGGAGGCAATATCCCTAAAATTCCGCTAAACCTTCCTCTACTTAAAGGATGCTCTATTATGGGGGTTTTCTGGGGCAGATTCACCTCAGAGCAACCCGCTCTTTCTATAAAAAACATTCAGGAGTTGGGCGTATTCTACATGAAAGGAAAAATCAAACCGCATATCTACAAACTTTACCCTCTTGAAAACGGAATAGACGCCCTTAATGACCTAATGAACCGAAAGGTGACGGGCAAGGCGGTAGTAATTACCTGCTCGCCAAAAGAAGCTACCGAAAGCGAAAGCATTATACCTCAGCAGTCTAAATCACAAGAAAAAACTGAAATACTAGCATTCCAAAGTCCGCAATCGGTTCTGGCTTGGGTAGGCAATCCACTTGGGAAAAGCCCATGGTTAAAAGTGACTCAAAGCATGATAAATGAATTTGCGGAAGCCACATTAGATAAACAATGGATTCACATCGATGAAGACAGAGCTCAATCTTCTGTTTTTGGCAGCACGATTGCCCATGGCTACTTAACGCTATCCCTTATTCCTAAATTAATGGCCGGAATATACAGTGCTCCATTTTCCAAGATGGGTATAAATTATGGCACAGAAAAGGTGAGATTCCTTCATCCTGTTCCCGCCAATAGTTACATAAGGCTTTCTGGACAGCTAAAATATGCCTCCATTTCTAAAAACGGCGGTTTAAAAATGATAGTAGAAGCCACCATAGAAATTCAAGGAATTGAAAAACCCGCGTGTTATGCAGAGGTAATTAGCGTTTTAAATTAAAGTGCTTTTGTATTTTTGCGGCTATGAAAAGAACCATTGATGTTTGCCTTACGCCTGAGTTAATTAACCAACACGACTTAACGGGAAAAATAGCCGTTGTGGTGGATGTATTTCGAGCCACATCTTGTATGGTGGCAGGACTCGCCAATGGTGTAGCGTGCATTAGACCAGTTCTAGAAGTAGCGGAATGTCTGCAATATCAAAAAAATGGCTACTTGGCAGGTGGTGAAAGACATGCTCAAAAGATAGCAGGATTTGACCTTGACAACTCTCCTTTTAGCTATATGACCGAAGATGCTAAAGGTAAAAAAATAGCGATGACCACTACCAATGGGACATTAGCCATTAACAGGGCAAAACCCACTGCCGCCGAGGTTTTAGTCGCTTCGTTTTCTAATTTAAGCCCCACCTCTGATTATCTAAAAAGTCAGGATAAAGATGTTTTAGTTATATGTGCAGGCTGGAAAGGAAGACCTGGTTTAGAGGATATTCTTTTTGCGGGAGCACTAGTGAAATCTTTGGCAGACAGTCACCAAAACGAAGAGGACTCTACCTATTTGGCTTTAGATTCTTATAAAGCAGCAGAAAACGATTTGTTAGAATACCTCCAAAGAGCCAGCCATTTGAAAAGACTGAAGAGCCTAGGCGGAGAAGATATTCCTTTTTGCTTGGAAAAAGACCAATTTAAGGTGGTGGTTCATTTGGTTGGAGACGAACTTTATCTGAAAAGTTAATATTTGGAGGGCGTTTTTCCGTACGTCTCTTTAAAGACTTTTATAAAATGAGAGATGCTCTCAAAACCCACCTCCTCGGCTATTTCAGAAACATTTTTGTCGCTATTTTTTAGTAAAAACGCGGCTCTGCTTAATCTTTTATTTCGAATCCAAGAAGCTGGAGACATATGAAATTGCTCTTGAAAATCTCTTTTAAACCCTGAAAGACTTCTGCCAGATAGTTTTGACAACTCGCCTATGGTAAAAGGTTTCAAATAGTAATTCTGCATTAAATACCCCAAATCCTCTTTTTCTCCTCTATAAATAAGCTTCAACAAACCTCTTAGTCTATTGCTGTTATCAAACTCCAAAAGGTGAAGCAAAAGCTCATGTAGCTTAAGCTTCAGAAACTGATTCAGGTATTTCGTTTTAGATTTAAAATAAGGTAAAACAGACTCCGCAAACTTCCCGAATTTTTCGTCTGAATGAAGTACTAATAAGGCGGAATTGTCAAAATGAGTTTTGCCATCTTCTGGAAAAAGCTCAATGTTTTGATCCACAAAGTCTTTGATAAGCTTATCTTCAATAAAGAAAACTAAGCTTTTGTACGACTCATCTATAGATTCTGACATGAGGTAATAACCTCTCCTAATAAAAAATACATCACCTTTTCTTACGGTGACGTCCGATTCGGAATTGGCAAACTTCTTTACGCCTTCCAATACATATATTACCGCGTTTTCCTCAAAAAAAACTTCATTTTTAGAAGGGTACACGTCACTTCTATAAGCCACAAAAGTCAACTCCTGAATTTTCAGGGACTCAAACTGGTTTGCCGCTATTTCTGACGGTACTCTTAGCATTTACAACATGTTATTAAAAAACGATGTTACTTTTTCTCAAGGATTTCATCAATCACAAAAAATGGCCTTCTTTTTACTTCAATGTAAATTCTGCCAATATACTCTCCAAGGATTCCAAGAATAATCAAAGTAACCCCTCCTAAAAAGTACATTCCTACGGTCAAAGTAGTGGTTCCTGGAATTTCCGCTGGTGTATGACCCAAAACTTTAAAGCCTATCATTCTGTGAAGCACGAAGAAAAAACCTACTATAAACGATGGTATGGCTATGATAAAACCAAAGTATGTGGCCAATCTTAATGGCACATTTGAGAAACCAAAAAGACCATCCAAGGCTAATTCTAGTAGCTTTTTGAAAGTATATTTCACTTCTCCTGCAGCTCTTTCGGCTCTTTCGTATTTAACGCCAATCTGTTTAAAACCTGCGTAGGCACGCAAACCTCTAACAAAACGGATTTGCTCCGGCATTTCTTTGACAATCGCATTGACGACTTTTCTATCCATCACACAGAAATCACCTGAATCAAGTGGAATGTCAATGTCTGAAATAGCCGCCAACATTCTATAAAAAGCCGCGTAAGCCAGTCTTTTGAAAAAGCCCTCTTTCCTTTTGGTTCTTATGGCATAAACCACGTGATAGCCTTCACGCCATTTATTCAAAAACCTATAAAGCTCTTCTGGCGGGTCTTGTAAATCGCCATCCATAATAACCACGGCGTCGCCTTTGGCCTCCTGAATACCTGCCGAAATAGCCGGCTGATGTCCAAAATTTCTAGAAAGCTTGATTAAACGCACACGGGCATCTTTCTCTATCAGGTCTATTATGATTTCTAGCGAACCATCAGATGAACCATCATCCACCAACACAATCTCATAATCTTCCTTCCAGGAAGGTGCTGCGGCGGTTAGTCGTGCATAGAGGTTAGGGATGTTTTCCTCCTCATTAAAAATCGGAATTACGATAGAAATCATTATATGCTATTAAAGATGCTTTGCAAAAATAGAGAAATTAAGAATGTGGTTTAATTTTTAACAGAATGCTTTAACCCGGTTTATGTATTCTGTTCATCATATTCTGAATGCAATTAATGATGTTCTAACAAAACCAAAGTAAATAAGCCTAGTTTTCTTTTGAAATTGTACTTTTGCCCCACAATTATGATCATGGAGAAACTTAAGGAACGTTGGGGCTTAACATCAAACTGGCAGGTATTGGCCATTATAGTCGTATTTTCTATTAACGGCTCTTTTGCCACTTGGGTAGCCAAACCTGTTACCGCATTTTTTGGCCTAAGTCCAGAAACTACGGAGCCATACATTCTTTATTTGTTCTTTAGAATCCTCTTAATCTTCCCAATTTATCAACTAACCTTACCGCTTGTAGGATGGGTATTTGGTCAATTTAAATTCTTTTGGGCTTTTGAAAAGAAGATGCTTCGCAGAATTGGCTTTAAGAAGTTTTTTCCGGAGGACTAATTAGGCGTCGCAAACGCCACATAAGAATCTCCCGACTTGTCGCTCTTTCCTCCTCAGCAGATTCAAAAAAACTACTCTTTATTTTAATCAAGAAGCCAATAAGGTTTCTGCAGGAATACCGAAGTTTTTATAAAGTGATTTTATCATTTTTAGCGTCAATGGTTTCTTCCTATTTAAAACCTCTGAAACCCTTGATTTTGTACCGAAATATTTCACTAAATCTTTCTGGGTCAAGTTGTTTTCTTCCATCTTGTACTTGATCGCCTCTATTGGATCCAGCTGTGGCATTGGATAGTGTTCCGCTTCATATTTTTCAATCACTAATACAAGTAACTCAAAAACATCACCCTCTTTGGTATTAGGTTTTGCGTCCCAAACTTTTTCAAGTGCCTTTAAAGTTGCTTTATACTCAACTTCGTTTTTTATTGGCTTTATTTTAAAGTCTTCCATATTAGTAACGTTCTATCGTTTTTGCATCTATTTTGTCGTACTCTTTATGTGTGCCTACGAACTTTACCCAACACGCTCTAAACTCATAATTGAAGGCAACAATTAGCCTAAATTTGTTCTTGGCGATGTTAAAAACTATTCTTTCATTTCCTACATAATCAGCACCTTTAAAATCAGCAATCACCTCCTGTGGCGTATTGTAGTTAAAAGAACTCATTTTTTCGTACCAAGAAAGTAAACCAGTTTTTGAATCAGGATGCGTTTCCCAACAGTTCTTTAAAGTACTCTTTGCGATTATTCTCATAAACATACAAAGCTAACAAAAGTTCCAATATTTGGAACAGGCTTTAGGGGTTTTTGTTAGTTTTAGAATACTATCAATATTTGTTTATCCAAAACAAAACTTTAAGACTGAAAGGACAATCAATCCGGCAAAGCAAACGCCACATAAGAATCTCCACTTTTATCTCCTTTTCCTCCTCCACAGGCAATCACCACGTATTGCTTGCCTTTCCATTCGTAAACAGCTGGCGTGGCATGACCGCCCGCAGGTAATTTTGTTTCCCAAAGCACCTTTCCTGTTTTCTTGTCAAAGGCCCTAAACATTTCGTCTTCTGTAGCTCCTATAAAAATTAAACCTCCTTTAGTGACCACTGGGCCACCATAGTTTTCTCTTCCTGTAATAGGAATTCCTTTGGCAGTTAGCTCTGGAAATTCGCCTAAAGGCGTTTTCCAGAGAATCTTACCTGAGTTTAAATCAATGGCGTTTAAAGTACCCCATGGCGGGTTTATTCCTGGGTAACCGTCTTTGGTCAAAAACCTCTTATAGCCGTTCATCAGATAAGGCGTTATCAACTTTTCTTTCCCTCCACTCATTTCCTTTTTGACGCCTTTCTCCTCTTTGTCCAATAAAAAATTCACAATGGCGTCTCTTTCATGCTGCGGCAAATGTCTAAACGCTGGCATGCCACCCTTTCCACTTTTTAAGATCTTATGAATTCCCTCTTCCGAATATTTCCCCGAAATACCAATAAGCCTAGGAAAAGCGGGAACATTTCCGCTTCTATCGGCTCCATGACAGTTTGCACAGTTGTTTGCATAAATGCTACTTCCGTTAATCTCCCCTTTTTTAAGTTTTGCCGCCTCATTAGGAATCATTTCTATGAGCCATGGCATTTCATTGGCATTGACATACATAATGCCACTTTCTGGGTCAACGGCAGCCCCCCCCCATTCTCCGCCGCCATCAAAACCCGGGAAAAGCAAAAAGGGCCTTTGCTGGCTTGGTGCCAACCACATATTGCCATACTCAACTCCCTTAATCATTTCTTTGGTTTCGGCAGCTAGCTCTGGCGTAAGACTAAGCAAATCGGATTTCTCTAAACGTTGACGCATAAAAGCCATTGGCAACGTAGGAATAGGTTGCGTTTGCGAAGGGAACTCTCCATCCATTGTATTTGCTACTATTTTCTTTTCTTGAATCGGAAAAACAGGCTCTCCAGTTGCTCTATCAAAAACGAAAACAAAACCGTGTTTTGTGATTTGTGCTATGGCATCAATCTTTTTACCATCCTTATTTATGGTAACCAAATTAGGGTTTGAAGGAATATCTCTGTCCCAAACATCATGATGAACAATTTGATAATGCCAAACTCGCTCTCCCGTAGTAGCATTTAAAGCTATTAAACTATTGGCAAAAAGGTTATCTCCTTTTCTGAATCCACCCCAAAAATCATAGGTGGCCGAACCCGTGGGCACATACACAATGCCTCGCTCCTCATCCAGTGTCAAACCCGCCCAGTTGTTTGCTCCACCTATTTTATCCACAAACTTCTCGTCCCAAGTGTCAAAACCTAGCTCTCCTTTCCGAGGAATGGTATGAAAAATCCATTCTTGCTTACCCGTTTTTACATTATATGCTCTAATGTGCCCAGGTGCTGCATCCAGACCTTCAGAAAGACGCATTCCCATAATGATCTTATCTCCATAAATAATTCCTGGTGTGTTAGAGACCACCAAAAATTGCTCTTCTGGGTCATCAGATAAACCTATTTGCAAGTCTACTTTTCCTTTGTCTCCAAAACTCAAATCAGGCTTACCCGTTAAAGCATCTACGGACATCAAAAAACTTCCTGCACTAAAAAGAATTCGTTGTGTAACGCCTTCCTTAAAATAAGTGACACCTCGGTTGGTGCCTGCCCAAGAGTTTTCTCCGCCCAAAACCTCAAAAGGGTCAAAACGCCAAATCTCTTTTCCTGTTGCTACATGAAGAGCTACTAAGCTTAGTTTTGGTGTGGTGGCATATAAAATGCTATCGACAATGATGGGTTGACATTGAATCTGCGACTTTTCTGTGGCATCGCCTGTGTGATATTCCCATGCTACATCTAAATTTTTAACATTTTCTATATTAATCTCTTCCAATGAAGAATATCGGGATGCATCCTTGGTCCCTCCATAATTTTCCCACTTAGCGTAATCTGTATTTTCACAAGAACCGAAAAGTAAAAGAGCTGAAGTAAAAAGAAGAAACTGTTTCATTAGGGTTGTTTTTGAATAATATTGGCTCGATAGCACTGCTCTGAATTGATAAATAAAATCAATTTCATAGCTTTGGATAAATATAACTGATTTCTCAACAAGTGATGTTGGTTTTATTTAACGAAAGAATGGCACGATATGAGCTATATACATGAAATGGCTTAATACAGCCCGACAACAATAATTTTCCTAATGAAAAAAAAGTTTGATTTTCGCTCCTCTCTCCCGTACGCTTTAGCTATCCTTTTTTTCCTAATCCTAACAATGAGCTACTTTAGCCCATTGCTAAACGGGAAAACACTTTCTATGCACGACACCAATATGGCCGGCGGAGCAGCAAAGGAACTGAACGATTATCATGAACTAACAGGCGAATGGGCATGGTGGACCAACTCCATGTTTGGTGGTATGCCAGGTTTTATGATAGCAGGTGCCTACCCTAACAGCCTATCTTCAAAAATTGGTAGTTTCTTTTATCAATTATTGCCTTTACCTGCCAGTCCTATTTTCTTGATGATGGTGGGCTTTTTCATTTTTATGATAAGTCTTAAAAGAAACATCTGGGTATCGGTGATTGCTTCTGTAGCTTATGCCTTTGGCACATACAATATGCTTTTTTTGGAAGCAGGACATGTTTCTAAAATTTTAGCATTGGCTTATGGCCCAGCACTGATGGCTGGTTTTATCTATGTTTTCAGAGGAAAATACATATTAGGAACATTTTTAACGGCTTTGTTTCTTAGTTTGGAACTATATGCCAATCACCTTCAGATTACCTATTACTTCATGCTCATCTTGGTAGCTTATGCTATCTATGAAGTTATAAAGCTTATTCAAGAAAAGAAGATTAATGTTCTCCCAAAAATTATCCTGAGCTTCGCTGTTGCCTTATTTGTGGGTGTGGGTATGAACTCCATGAGGCTTTGGAATAACCTTACGTATTCGGCGGAAACCACCAGAGGTAAAACAGAACTTCAGACTTCAACCGCCGGAAACGATGGTCTGGATAGAAGCTACGCATTTGGCTGGAGTTACGGTATTGATGAAACATTTAACTTAATTGTACCCAACTTAATGGGTGGTGGCTCTGCAGGGGCTCTTACAGAAAGCTCTGAAGTTTTCAAAACCTTAAATTCTGGAGGTGTAGATGTGAATGCCGCCAAGCAATTTATACAGCAATTACCACTATATCATGGCGATCAATCCGTTACCAGCGGCCCTTCGTATTCTGGTATTATCGTCTTTTTCCTATTCTTATTAGGACTTTTCATCTCAAAAGGAAAACAGAAATGGCTTATCGCTGGCTTAACTGGCCTGTTTATTATTTTATCCTGGGGTAGCAATTTCCCTATCTTTAACAACCTCTTTTTTGACACCTTCCCGGGTTATAATAAATTTAGGGCGGTGACCATGATTCTTACCCTTGTTCACTTTCTTTTAGTTTGGGGAGCGGCTAACACCCTGTCTGATTTACTAAAAATAGAATTCACTTGGGAAAATCTAAAAAAGCCTATTTACACCACATTTGGGGTAATTGTGGGCTTGATGTTTTTGGGTTATTTCATGGTTGATTTCAATTCTCCAAGAGACCAAAACTTTGTTGCTGGGCTGTCGCAATCTCTAGGAAATGATTTTGCTCAAAGGCTATTAAATGCTTTAAGGGAAGACCGTAGTTCCATGGCACTAAACGACATCTTTAGAGGCGTCATTCTTTTAGCATTAACTATTGGAGCCGTATTTTTACGGAAGAAAAACAAAATCAATGGTTTGATTTTTGGAATTATTGCCGTGGTACTTGTGATGTTTGATTTCATTTCTGTCGACAAACGCTATTTCAATAATGCTGATTTTGAGACGAAAAGGTTTAACACACAAATATTTCAACCTACACCCGCTGATCAACAAATTTTAGCCGACAAAGACCCGAATTTCCGTGTTATAAACTTAACTACAGGCTTCTGGTCTGACGCTCGCGACTCTTATTTTCATAAGTCAATTGGTGGATATCATGGAGCAAAACTTAAGAAAATACAAGAGCTCTATGAGTATCAAATGATTAAGGATGGTAGATTAAACATGCCTGTCTTAAACATGCTGAACACAAAATATTTCATTAATAATGGACCAGAAAATTCGCCAATAGCTCAGCAAAACCCTGACGCTTTAGGTAATGCTTGGCTTGTAGATACCTTAAAAGTAGTTCCAAATGCAGACGAAGAGCTTGCCGCTTTAGGAGAAGGCTTTAAGCCTGGCCAAGAAGCCGTAACACAAGAGCATTACATGCCAGAAACTAAGACTTATCAAAGAGATTCTAGCAGCTCTATAACATTGACTTCCTATGCTCCCAATAAATTGGTTTACGCTTCCAATTCTAGTAGTGAGGCATTTGCTGTGTTTTCTGAAATCTTCTACAGAGGTAACAAAGACTGGTTTTCTTATATAGATGGTAAGCCCGTAGAACATTTAAAAGTAGATTATGTTTTAAGAGGTTTGGAAATTCCTGCAGGAAAACATGAAATCACTTTTGAGTTCAAGCCTAAGTCTGTGGAATCTGGAAAGATGATTGACCTTGTGGCCTCTGTCGGTTTGGTCTTATTGTTTGGAGCGTGTCTATTTGCCACTTTCAAAAAAGAATAATTTATCTGCTGGGTTTAATTTATGAAACCTCTGAAAGTTTTAATGATAAACACAAGCGACTCCCAAGGAGGTGCTGCCATAGCTTGTCGTAGGTTAATTGAAGCTTTCGAAGAATACCAAAATGAAGTAGAAATTAGCCTTCTGGTACTTCATAAAACGAAGGAAAATAAACCCAACGTTTTTAAAACAGGTCGTTATTTGAACTTCCTACTAGAAAAAGCACATTTCTTGTTTTATGAGAAATCGAAAAAAGAGCGTTTTGCTTTTTCCACCGCTAAATTTGGAACGGACATTTCAAAGCATCCTCTTGTTTTAGAGGCTGATATCATTCACTTGCATTGGATAAATCAAGGGTTTCTCTCTTTAAGAAGCATCGAGAATTTACTATCACAGGGGAAAAGGGTTTTCTGGACATTTCATGATATGTGGCCCATGACTGGCGGCTGCCATCATTCTTATGAATGCCAAAACTATATGAACTCTTGCGGCAACTGTGACGCTTTCTTAAGAAAACCTGCTGCAAATGACTTGTCAAATGCTATTCTGACCCAAAAACTAAAATGGCAAAACAGAAACAAAATCAACGTTATTTCTCCCAGTTTCTGGATGGAACAAAGAATTAAAAAGAGCTCTCTTTTCAAAGAAAACCCTTATTTCCAAATACCAAATACCGTAAATGATCAAGTTTTCAAACCTGAAAAGATTGAAAAAGAATCGGGTACATTAAGAATACTCTTTGCTGCCGTGAGCATTGAGAACTATTTCAAGGGGTTTCCTCTATTTATGGAGGTCGTATCTCAGCTAAAGCATCCGAACAAAGAAATTATAGTTATGATAGCAGGAAAAGTTTCGGAAGAAAACCTAAGGTCCCTTCCTTTTAAATATGAGCTACTGGGCGTCATAAATTCCGAAATTGAAATGGCCGCAGCATATAATAAAGCCGACGTGTTTGTTTCGGCCTCCAAAAGCGAGTCTTTCTCCTACACCTGTCTTGAAGCGGCCTTTTGTGGCACACCAGTGATTGCTTATAAAACTGGTGAAATCCCTGTTTTCATAAAGCATAAGCTTAATGGGTTTCTAGTAAACCATTATTCCATAAATGGATTTCAGGAGGCTTTTCAGTGGTTTTTTGAGAACGAAGAATCTCTTGAAACCGATAAGGTTAATCTCGACAATTACAATTACAATTCGGTTTCTACAGAAACTTTAAACGCTTATAAAAATGCTGTCTGAAACTATAATGAAACTTCTCTCCTTTAGCTTTGGCAAAAAAAAATACCAAGGTTTATATAAAAAACTTTATAGTCTAAGTTTACGTGGTTTAAACTATGGTATTGTTGACAGTGGAGAAGAGAATGTATTGCGAAAACTATCCCTGGAAATGTCCAATTCAAGAGAGCCCTTAGTTCTTTTTGACATAGGTGCCAATGTAGGAAAATATGCCTTAACGCTCTTGAAAAAATTTCCTGAAAATGCCAGAATATTCAGTTTTGAACCCTCTCCAAAAACCTTCCTAGCACTCAAAAAGAACGTTAATTCCAAAAGAGTGAGCCTATTTAACGTTGGATTAGGAGACAAAAACGAAAAGATTAACTTGTATTCTGTTGGTGACAATACAACATTAGCGTCCGCTTATCAAAGAGAAACTGATCAAAACAAAACCGTTAATATTGAAAAAATAGAAATCATTACACTAGACGACTTTTGTAAAGACAACAGCATAGGTAAAATAGACTTTATGAAAGTGGATGTAGAGGGCTATGAAATGAATGTTTTTAAAGGTGCCTCTGAAACTATTAAAAACAGAAAAATTAAAACAATACAATTTGAATTCGGCGGAACACAAATCCAGCCTAGAATTTTTATAAAAGATTTTCATGCTTTACTCTCTCCTAATTATAATTTGTTCCGAATTTTAAAAGACGGCCTAGAGCCAATTGGAGAATATAATGAGCGTTTAGAGAATTTCAACTACTCCAACTACCTCGCCATTTTAAAAAATGAAATCTAAAAAAATTGATGTTGTGCCTTTTGGTGGCTTGGGCAATAGAATGCGAGTCTTAAATTCTGTAGGAAGTCTACAGAAGAAAACAGCATGTCAGATTGAACTCATCTGGCTGGTTAAAGCAGAGCTTAACGCACCGTTTTTTAGTTTGTTTAAGAGTGCCGGCTTTCCATTTACTCTTGCCAGTGGTATCAAGTATCAACTCTTTTTAAAATTTGTAAAGCATATTTTTATAGAAAGATATACGCCCCTTTACAGGTCTATCCTTGGTCTGTTTTACGACTTGGTTTTATTCGATGAAGACCTTTTAAACATTTCCGAGACAGAGTTACTAAGCCTAGTGGAAAATAAGAGACGAATTCTGATTGGCACTTGCTTTCCGTTTTTCACTTTTCCTTCTTTCGATAATTTTGTTCCTTCAGAAAATGTCCTTCAGAAACTCAATTCATTAAGTCTGCCCAAAAATCTTATTGGAATTCATATAAGAAGAACAGACCACGTAGAAATCATTAAAAGCTCTTCCCTGGATGCCTATGCTAAAGCAATAGAAATGGAGACCTTAAAAAATAACGATAGCTTCTTTTACTTGGCAACAGACGACTACGAAGTAAAAGGTTATTTTAAAAATAAACTCAAAAATAAGCTCATCACGCAAGACTTTGAACTATCCAGAAGTTCGGAAACTGGAATAGAAAATGCCTTAATAGATATTTTGGCATTGTCGAAATGCACCACACTAATCTGCAATTCAAAAAGTAGTTTTGTGGTGACCGCACAGCGAATTGGCGACACCAAAGAAATAATAGAAGTATGAAAAGAATAATAAAACTTACCAAATTCGCTTTAGCCTACTTAGGATTCTATCCCGATCAACTCTTCGAAAATATAAAACAATTTCCCTCTTTTATAAAAGACTTAGGCGATTTTAAAAAAAGTTTCAAAGGCAAATACACCGATTGGAAATTTAGCTACTACCCTATTCTTATAGACAAAAAAGACCAAAGCGGTAAAGCCAGAGGCCAGTACTTCTACCAAGATTTATTTGTAGCAAGCTTAATTTATAAGGCTGAGCCCAAAAGACACATTGATATTGGTTCTAGAATAGATGGTTTCATTGCACATCTTGCATGTTTTAGACACGTAGACGTCATGGATATAAGGCCGCTGAACTCCAATATTCAAAATGTTGATTTTATACAGGCCGACTTAATGAAACCTGCTGCCGACTTAAAAGACAGCACAGATTCTCTTTCTTGTTTACATACCATAGAACATTTTGGGCTTGGAAGGTATGGAGACGACATTGACCCTGATGGTCATTTGAAAGGACTTGAAAGTATGTATCAAATCTTACAAAAGGGTGGTACGTTTTACTTTTCTACTCAAATTGGCCCGTCTATGGTGGCCTTTAATGCTCATCGCGTTTTCAGCGTATCATATCTCTTATCTCTATTTGAGACAAAATATGAGCTTCTCAGCTTTTCATACATTGATGATAATGACGTATTCCATCAGAAAGTAGAATTGACTGAACAAGGTTTGGCCAATAGTTTCAACTGTAAATTAGGCTGTGGTATTTTTGAGCTTAAAAAGTTATGATACTTTCTTTAGTAACTTATCCACTATACTGTTTAGATCTGGTGAAAAGTTCATCTTATAGATCAGTAAGATATAGGCTCCACCCAATATCACAGAGCTATAAACTAGGGTTAAAAACTTTTCAAAGACATTGCCAGTAAAAACTGGCAAAAAGTAACCTATAAGCGTCAAACAAGTACCAATTAACACGATATAAAGCAATCGTAAATTATAAGGGTGAACCTTGAAAAAACGCCAAATAAGGTAGTTCCTGGCCGAGTTATAGTAAACGATGGACAAAAAAGCAGCCGCTGCAGCTCCATTAAGTCCATATTTAGGTATCAAGACGTGGTTAAGTAGGAATAGCAATCCTACAAAAGTTAAAACCAACAAAGAATCCAATTTGTAATGCTTGGAATATGCCAGTATTAAAGAATTTATTCCAGAAGCTAAATCGTAAAGTTTAGCGAGTCCAATAATTAATAGTACATATTTTCCTGCCGCATACTCTGGCTTGATAAAAGAGAATAAGAGATCCACATTTACCCAAACCAGCATCAAAAGCCCGGTTCCAAAAATAAGCTGGGTCATACTACTTTTTGTAAATATCTGTTGGATTTTATTGAAATCGTTTGCTTTCATGGCATCCAAAACAATGGCGGTAGATGCTTTCATGCTCACGTTATAAGAAATGGTCATCACGCTTCCGAAAAGCAAACAGGTGTTATAGATTCCTGTTTGACCTAGACCCAAATAATCATAAACCATCAGAGTGTCTAACTTTGTAATGACGATAGAAGACAAACCCGTAACCACACTAAAGCCTGCGAAACGAAAAAACTCCGCTTTAAAATCAGACTTTAAGAAATGCTTATCAGGCTTCAAAGAGAAGCCATCCAAATTGGTTATGTGAACAAACATCAGCACTGTAGGCAATGAAATACCAATAACCCATAAAAGAACAAAACGATCGAAGTCAACCCATTCAAAAATAAATATGATAACGGCCAACAGAATTAGAAATCGCTGCAGAAACTGGCTTAGAACATTCCCCCGAACAGTATCATAAAGGCCCTTGGCGTAATTGTCAAAAAGATTAAACAAAGCCACAAAAGCGGTAATAGGAATAATATAATAGAAGTACTTCTTAAAAAGGGTGTTATCTCCTACAGAAGACTTTACGATTTGCTCTTTAAAAAGATATAAAATCAAAGAACACAGTAGCATTCCTATAAAAAAAACGACCAATCCATTGAACAAATACCCATGATGTTTTCTTTCAGCATTTCTGAAAAACCCAAAATATTTGATACCAGAACTATTGTAACCCAAACTGGCGACAAACACTAGAATGAACATCCAGCTCATTAACATGGCCAAAAGGCCATTTTGCTCTACCGTTAAAAAATTCGGAATAAGAAAGGCCTGTGTAAAAGTTCCTACTAAGACACCAGCATAAGAATAAATGGTACCTAGAATAGTTTGTCTTTTAATAATTGTCATTCGAACTGAATCGGATATATTATATTTTACGTGCTAACTAGAAAGTAGTTAATAAATAATGTTTAAAACTATTTCTTTATCAGATCTTAAAGGACGTAAAACATTTTCTAATATTCATTTCTATCGTGAAGTTTAACCCATTCTTGAAATACCCATTTCATTCACTCCTAGAGTTAATTTCAAAAAAGGTTTTAACTTTTTACGAATCTCTTTGTACTTTGCTTCTTCACAATAATCCTAATTTTATTCATCCCACTGCTTTAAAGGTATTCTTACTAAAAATATCCACTATGACGAAAACACTATTTAGTCTAGAACTAAAGAATTTAGGTCTTGCACAACTAGTTTTTTTAGCAATAAGTATTAACGCTTTTGGCCAATCTTCCTTAACGGAATTGACTATTCCAGAAGTTGATAGTCTTGAGAATCTACGCACAGGAAAACTAATAGTTGAATCTGAATCATCAATGACTCCATTTGAGGTTTCGGGCAGAGGGATTTTCAGCTCTTCTCCAACAAGTATTCATTCTGGAAAAGGAACCTTCATTGATTATGAAAGAGTCTTAAAAATTGGTAGAATTGGAGCTTTTGATTGGGATGTGATGCAAGCAAGACCTTTGGTTTTACAATATCAAGGAGGGAGCGTTGGGATTGGCACCATAAACCCAAGAACATTACTCGACGTTGCGGGTAGAGGTATTTTTAGTGACTCTCCAGTAGGTGTTTATTCTGGTAAAGGAACTTTCATTGATTATGAAAAAACATCAAATATTGGCAGAATTGGAGCCTTTGATTGGGATTTGATGCAAACACGACCTTTGGTTTTACAATATCAAGGAGGGAGCGTTGGGATTGGCACCATAAACCCAAGAACATTACTCGACGTTGCAGGAAGAGGTATTTTTAGCGACTCTCCAGTAGGTATTTATTCTGGAAAAGGAACCTTCATTGATTATGAAAAAACCTCAAATATTGGTAGAATTGGAGCTTTTGATTGGGATTTGATGCAAACAAGACCTTTGATTCTACAATATCAAGGTGGTAATGTAGGTATTGGAATAAATCATCCAGCAAGACAATTACATATCTCAGAAGTAATGCGATTAGAACCACAATCAACCGCACCAGCAAATCCGGCTAAAGGAGACATATATTTTGGCACTGACGGTAAATTGCACCTTTATAATGGCGGTGCATGGTTTTCAGTTAATATGACTCCTGATTAAGTTTTTAGGCAAAAAAAAAGAATTCTCAGTGGGTTATGATAATTTTGGATAAACTATTCTAAAATATCCTTGCCTGCTCCAATAATCATCTTTTGCTACAACAGAGCCAATCATCTACAACAGACGTTGGAGGCACTCAAAAGTAATGCTTTAGCAAAAAATTCCGATTTATATGTGTTTTCTGATGCGGCAAAAGGTCCGGGAGACCAAGATGCTGTTAATCAAGTTCGACAAACGATTAGAACAATTGATGGTTTTAAAACCGTTGTTATACATCTAGCAGAAACTAATAAAGGTTTAGCACCTTCTATTATTCAGGGCGTGAGCCACGTCTTAGATATTCACTCAAGGGCCATTATCCTAGAAGACGACATTTTGGTAAGCACAGACTTCCTATCTTTCATGAATGATACTTTGGATAAATATGCAGAACAAGAAAATATCTATTCCATTTCAGGTTACTCCTTTAAATTAGAAGATTTACAAATCGCTGAAGATGTGGTTTTAGTTAAGCGAGCTTCTTCTTGGGGATGGGGTACCTGGAAAGAAAAGTGGGATACCGTGGACTGGAGTATGAGTGACTTTGATTCCTTTATAAATGATAAAGTGCAAACGTCTTCTTTTAGAGATGCTGGGATAGATCAACTCCCCATGCTAGTCAAACAAAAGAGAGGTGAAATTAACTCTTGGGCTGTCAGGTGGACTTTTCATCATTATATTAATAATGCTTATTGTCTAGTACCTCGTTTCTCAAAAGTAAAAAACATAGGAGCAGATGGCACTGGCACCAACTTTAAGCAAAAGGTGTCAAAGTATGACACTGAACTTGATGTTAGCACAATTTCACTCCCTAAAAAACCTGAAGTTAACCCAAAAGTTACTTCGTTCATTAGAAACTATTTTAAACCCAGTCTCATAAGGAGAATTATTAATTACTATCGTTACAAGACATGGTAGCTAAATAATCTTCATTTTTACTTACCTTTGCGGAACATTTCGAACGATTAAAAAGCATAAAATTCTATGGCACAATATGACGTGGTGATTTTGGGTTCTGGCCCTGGTGGATATGTAACAGCTATTAGAGCGTCTCAATTAGGGATGAAAGTGGCTGTAATTGAAAAAGAAAACCTTGGCGGAATTTGCTTAAACTGGGGATGCATCCCTACTAAAGCCCTTTTGAAGTCTGCTCAAGTTTTTAACTATATACAACATGCAGAAGACTACGGTATTAAAGTTACTAAGGCCGAGGCCGACTTTAATGCGGTTATTGACAGGTCTAGAGGCGTAGCAGACGGCATGAGCAAGGGCGTTCAGTTCTTGATGAAAAAGAATAAAATTGATGTTATTGATGGCTACGGGAAAGTTCAAACTGGTAAAAAAGTTGAAGTTACTGCTGCCGATGGCACGGTTTCTACTGTTGAAGGAAAAAGCATTATCATAGCTACAGGTGCTAGAGCACGTGAGCTTCCTAATGTACCTATCGATGGCGAGAAAGTTATAGAATATAGAAAGGCGATGAGTCTTAAAAAGCAACCTAAATCAATGCTTGTGATTGGTTCTGGTGCTATTGGTGTTGAGTTTGCATACGTTTACGCAAGCATGGGCACTAAAGTGACTATCGTAGAATTTATGCCAAGAATTGTTCCTGTAGAAGATGCTGATATTTCTAAGGAATTGGCGAAACAATACAAGAAAATGGGTATCGATATCTTAACCAACTCTTCTGTAGAGAAGGTAGATATTTCTGGAAAAGGTTGTAAGTCTACCATCAAAACCAAAGATGGTGAAGTGGTGATAGAATCTGATGTGGTTCTTTCTGCTGCCGGTATCGCTGCCAATATTGAGAATATCGGTCTTGAAGAAGTAGGCATTGCTACGGATAAAGGCAAGATTTTAGTAAACGAGTTTTACGAAACTAACATGCCTGGGTATTTCGCCATTGGTGATGTTACTCCTGGTCAAGCATTGGCTCACGTGGCTTCTGCAGAAGGTATCATTTGCGTTGAGCAATTGGCAGGTCACCATCCGCAGCCTTTAGATTACGGTAATATTCCTGGATGTACGTATTGCTCTCCAGAAATTGCTTCCGTAGGTTATACCGAAGAGCAAGCCAAAGAAGCTGGATACGAAATCAAAGTTGGTAAATTCCCTTTCTCTGCTTCTGGAAAAGCAAAAGCAGGTGGCGTGCCTGAAGGTTTTGTGAAAGTTATTTTCGATGCAAAATACGGCGAGTGGTTAGGTTGTCATATGATTGGCTCTAACGTTACCGAAATGATTGCCGAGGCAGTTGTAGCTAGAAAACTTGAAACTACAGGAATGGAGATTGTGAAGTCTGTTCATCCTCACCCTACTATGTCTGAGGCCATTATGGAAGCTGCAGCGATGGCTTATGGCGAGGTCATCCATTTATAAATTACTTTGAGCTAAGGCTCTTTTATCATATTAAACCCTGACAATGCCTATTTTTGTCAGGGTTTATTTCTTTTACAAAGACGGTATCCATGAGTACAAAGGCTAAACAAAATCTATTCTATCTTATTTTCGGCTTACTATTTTTTTCCACGACGGAGCCTTTTGTATACGCCAGCATTGATATTGACCCCTCTTGGACGGAGTCTTTGGTAATGGCCATTAATCAGAACTTTACTTTCGGTAAAGACTTTATATTCAATTATGGGCCTTTAGGCTTTTTGAATACCGCCCTTTTACCAGAAAAAGTAAGCCCTTGGTTGCTCTTTCTTTTTCACGCCTTTTTACTGCTTAACTATTTCATGATAATTAAGCTTTCGTTTCTAAAAATGGCAGAAAAATGGTGGCACGCGGCAGTCGTGGCCGTGCTCATTCTATTACCTTGGGGTTTTTTTGCCGATGTTACTTTCACACTTTTTTACCTTATGCTTTTTTGGCTGCTTTATGTGCAGCAAACAAGAAGCACTTTAGGATTAATATTGGCCGTAGTACTCGCCATTTTGATTTTCTATATTAAGGTAAATCTGAGTCTAATTGCCTATTCGGTGCTCTTACTATCCGTCCTATATTTCTGGCTCTCAAAAATCATTTCATGGCAGGTCGCTTTATTGACGCTTGTTTCTTTGATACTACTAACGGCTAGCTTTTCATTACTGCTTAATGTCTCCATTCCTGATTATTTAGCGGCCAGCCTAAAAATTATAGATGCCTACCAAGACGGACAAGCCGTTAATATTTTAAAAATTAAAGAACTGGGCTTACTTCTCATTCTAGAATTTATCATTCTGGGTGTGGTCTTCGTTTACATCTTTAAAAACCTCGCCCATTTTGTTGACAATTTATACCTCTACATTCTAAGTGCCTTAGCCTGGTTTCTATGTTTCAAACAAGCCCATACGGCCACTGGGCACTATAATGTTTTTGGTTTTTTCCTATTCTTGCCTGTTCTTGCTGTTTTGATTTTCCTTTTTGCGAAGCACTTCAAAAACGGAGCAAGAATGGTATTTGTGGTACTCCTGCTTCAAATAGTTTCTACGCAGTTTATTCGATTGGCCATAGGGCAATACAACCTAAAAGAATACGCCCTTTTTTACTTTCCAAACCGTGTCGTTTCTGAAGTTAAGCAAGGTCAAAATGTATTTGCCTTGGCCAATACCCTAAAGTATAAAAGCCCTTACAATTACTTTTCAAAGTTTCTAAACTACGATTATCAAAAGAACTTTCAACAGGAAGAACTGAACAAAATAAGAATACTACCGCAAGACATTCTTGATAAAATGGGCGGTGCCTCTGTAGATATTATGCCTTGGGAAATCTCTTATATTTTCTTTAATCAATTGAATTATAACCCAAGACCAATTATTCAAACTTACCAAGCAAACAGCGATTGGCTTGCCTATAATAACGAAGAAAAATACAACGGTAAATCGGCTCCAGATTTTGTGCTCGCCAACCTACACGACTATAGAGAACAACATCCTTTATGGATGGACAAAGGAGCTTATCTTGCTCTTAAAAGGAACTATTCTCTTCAAGATACCATTAACATGCCACAGGAGAATTTATTTCTTTTTAAACGTGATTCGGATATCTCATTGCCAGAGTATCAGGAAATTAAAAAAGAAGAGAGCCACCTATCCACTGAAATAAAGATTCCAAGTTCCCGCGAAGGAGCTCTTTATCTTAATGCGGACGTACATTACAGTATTTTAGGGAAAATTGCTCGCTTATTCTTCCAACCTCCTTATTTAAGATGCACAGTCGTATATGAAGATAATACAGAAGATAATTTTAGAATTCCTCCTCCTATTTTAAAGGGTGGGATTCTGGTCAGTCAAAAGGTGACTACCGAAGAGGACTTCCTTAGGTTTGTAACCAATGGAAGCAATAAAAAAATTAAAAGCCTTACTTTTTGGAGTAAGTATACTTGGGGTTTTAAGTCAACTTTTGACTACTCCTTAGAACAAATAAAATAAAATGTCTACCTCATTCTCAGATTTCGCACTCAATAAACAGTTGCTAACGGCAATTGAAGAACTGGGATATAAAGAGCCCACTCCTATTCAAGAACAGGCCATACCGACCCTTTTATATGGTCATGACGTGTTGGGTATCGCTCAAACGGGTACAGGGAAAACGGCTGCGTACTTACTTCCCATATTAATGAAGATTAAGTATGCTCAAGGAAACCATATTAGATGCGTCATTTTAGCTCCCACTAGAGAGCTGGCCATACAAATAAATGATGCCATAGCGGATTTTGGAAAGTATACCGACATTAGACATGCTGCTGTTTACGGTGGCCTTGGTCCTAAGACTCAGATTGAAACAATACAGGCTGGTCTGGATATCATAGTTGCCACGCCCGGAAGGTTCATGGATTTATATCTTAGAGGCGTTATTGTCACCAAAGAAATTAAGTACATGGTGTTAGACGAGGCAGACAAAATGATGGACATGGGTTTTATGCCTCAAATCAGAAAAATCCTCGAAATCATTCCTCGTAAAAGGAAGAACTTACTTTTCTCGGCTACATTTCCAGAGAAAGTAGAAAAGTTTTCTCAGGAATTTTTAGAAGCTCCAGTGCGTATAGAAGTAACACCTCAAGCCACTGCAGCCAAAACCATAGATCAGCGAGTATATGCTGCTCCTAACTTTCAAACCAAGTTAAACCTGCTGGGCTATCTTTTCAGAGACCATGAAGATATAAAAAGAGCCTTGGTTTTTTGCAGAACAAAAACGGTCGCCGACTTAGTTTTCAAGTTTCTGGATAGGAGAATTATTGGTAAAGAAAACGTAAAAGTTATCCATGCCAATAAAGGTCAAAATACAAGGATTAACTCTATCAATGCTTTCAAAGGCGGTGAACTAAGAGTACTGGTAGCTACGGACGTTGCAGCCAGAGGGATTGACGTACAGGCGGTTAGTCATGTCATAAACTTTGACGTGCCGGTTATTTATGAAGACTACGTACATAGAATAGGCCGTACCGGTAGAGCCAACCTTGAAGGTGTGGCTATTACGTTTATGACGCCTAATGAGGAATATCACTTAGAAAAGATAGAGGAAATCATCAGAGCAAAAATACCGGTTTTAAGTATTCCGAAGGAAGTAGAATTGGTAGAAACGCCTTTTGAGGAGCAGCAAGTCATACTAAGAGAGATTGACGACCAAAAGAAAAAAGAAGACCCAACCTTCCAAGGAGCATTCCACGAAAAGAAGAAAAAAAACCTTCCTAGAGAGAAAAAACCAAAAAGATCCTTTAAAAGGAGGAAGCGTTAACAACTTTATTAACGTATCAAATAATATGACGTATAACCCGTTATATTAGGGCAATATTTGAGGTGCTTACGCTATGATATTAAGAAGTCTAATAATAGGAATTTTAGTAATGAATTACTGTCCAACCACTGGCCAGCATGTAATTCTTAAATCCGAATCTACGAATTCAAGCTCTATAGGACTAACAGGTTCTACGCTTAATGAAGAGAACAAAGAAAAACCTAAAAGGTCTTTTGAACCCACCATGTTTAAGAGTTTAGACAATAGCATCATTCAGATGGATCACGAAGTAGTGATAGTCGGAAAAATGGCTCCTGCCGATCTAAACATTTATGAGATTGCTCTTTTTGGTGGATACCAAAAAAACCTTCAACAAATAGAAGAGGACAAATCCTTTTTAGAAAACTGCGACAAAAACTTTGAAAGCAGAGAAGCCGCGAGTCGTTTCTTTTCTGATATGGGCTGGCAATATCTCTCTGAAGGAAGCAAAGAAATGGCTACCTACAGATATAATTTGGCCTACCTGCTTGACCCACAAAACATTGATGTTTTCTGGGGACTTGGTGTAATAGAATACCAAAAAGGCGAACATAAGGAGGCTATTAAGCTCATGTCAATGGGTTTAGAATCAGATGATAATAACGCCCCTCTTTTAACCGACCTAGCTACAGTTTATATTCACTGCTACGACACAAATCGTCATAAAGTTGATTTGCCAAAGGCCTACCAACTTTTAGATAAAGCCCTTCAAATAGAGCCTACTTATGTAAATGCCTACATGCAGTTAGCCCATGCCAATCTTGTAGACGGAAAAATAGATGATGCTTGGATCAACTTCCATAAGGGTTATGAACTAAACCATACCGGTATTAATTTCGATTTACTCTCTGAGCTTCTTCTAAAGAAGCCAGACCCGATGGGACTGTTTAAGTAAATCAATTTGTTTCTGAATTCCGCTTGATATAATTTTCATTTAAATTCGAAATGAACTAGTTTTGTTTAAATAAAAAGGGTACCGCCCGCTATGAACGATACCCAAAACAGAATCTTAGGTACATTGTGCGATCGTATAAATTAACGTCGCTAATGAAATAAGAATCTGAAAAAGTTGACCGTTTCGGTCAAAAAATTCTTTCATATTTTTTTCCTTTAAAGGTTAAAAATTTACACCAAACCCCTAGGCGTCCAAGCAATGGGGGTTTTTTGTGTCAACTAACTAGCTGAGGTACAAAAGTATAGAGCTTATGAGGTAAAAAAAAGTGTCATTTTTGTTTGGATTTTCATCAATTACATTATATTACAAAAGACTTTTTTCATAAGACCTAATTATCAGTAGTTTAAAATCGAAAACAAATTAGAATAGTACTATTCTAAAGTTATCCACATTTTTTTCCTCTTAATTTCCCACATCTACAAAAACTGAGATTATGAGGTCAGAAAGCCTCATAAGACTAGATAAAAACCTAAATATGAAATTTTAATTTTAGAACTTTCAAAGAATACTCGAAACCACTTGGCGTTTTAGACAAACATCATGTGGATAACTAGGTAGACTATCGGCCAATTACATCAAAAAACACAATTTAATTCAAGGCCAAATGCTGCAAAAGCATGATGGTTTTGCCATCTTTTATATCACCTGTCTTGATCATTTCCATGGCTTTAGTAAAGGGTATCTCTAATACTTCTATATTCTCATGCTCGGCTTCATGACCTCCGCCATCGCTTACTTTCATCTTAGGCTCATATTCCGCTATGAAGAAATATAATATCTCGGTGACAGAACCAGGCGACATATAAGATTCAAATATTTTCTCCACCTTATTTATCCTAAAACCCGTCTCTTCTTCCGTTTCTCTTTTGATACACTCTTCTGGGCTTTGATTGTCTAATAGTCCCGCACAGGCTTCTATAAGCATGCCATCTTGGTTTCCATTGAGATAAGTAGGCATTCTGAATTGACGTGTAAGTATTACTGTTTCCTTTTCCAAGTTATAGAGCAAAATCACTGCTCCGTTTCCTCTATCATAACACTCTCTGGATTGTCGCTGAACTTCCCCTTTATCTGTTGTATAATCAAAGGTTAGCTTTCTAAGCGTGTACCAATTATCTGATAGAAGTTTATTTTCAATAATATTAATTGCAGCCATTTTGAACGTATTTGATTGTTTTTGTTTATTTTTGACCAAATGTAATTCAAAGAATGGGATTTGAAAAAAGAAAGAAAGAAATTTTAAGTCTGTTGGCTGAAAAAGAATTTATCACGGCCGCCAATCTTGTGGAACTTCTTGCCGTGTCTGATATCACTATACGTAGGGACCTGGCACAGTTAGAAACACAACATCTACTCAAGCGAACACATGGCGGAGCTACCAGAATAGACGAAAGCCCGATGATCAGTTTTGACCTCAAATCCCCTCAAAATGAGAAGGAGAAACGGAAGATTGGCGAAACCGCAGCCCAACACATTCAAGACGGTGATGTGATTTTCATAGATTGCGGTAGCACTACTTTGCATATTTGTTCACACATTAAAAACTTGAATATTAAAGTTATTACCAATTCACTTCCTGTAGTGAGTGCTTTACAAAATACGCATGTCAAAGTCAACCTCATAGGCGGAGAACTCGACACTAAACGCCAAGCTGTACATGGAAAGATGGCGGTAAACCATATCCAGCAATATCATGCAGATAAAGCCTTCATAGGTGCGGATGCCATAGACCTTGAAGACAATTTATGGGCAAACTCTGAAACCGAAGCCGAAATAAGCAGAGCGATGATAAATGCCTCTGACAAGGTTTACGTTTGTGCAGACTCCTCTAAAAGAGGCAGGAAAGGATATTTGAAGTTTGCGGAAAATAGCAACACCTTGTCCATCATCTCATAAAAAAACCCACCTCACTTTCGTAAAATGGGTAAAGGGGATCCATAACCCCTATCTATCTGTTGATGTTTTCTCTTCTGGTTAATTAAAATTCTAAAAAATAAAGAACTCGTCGTGGACCATAAAGCTAGCCCACCACGAGAACCTCTTGCTTTTATTATTTTCGTTGCAAAAATTCAGAACTAGCATTTTCTTTCTGCTCTTCCATTTGGTTGCTTCTTATTTCATCTCCACCCTGATTTTCTGCCCTAACGTATCGGTTTTTAGCGTTAGCACCTGTACCTCTCTTTATTCCGGTTTGTACATAACCGGTAATTTTCTCGTCGTTCTCTGAGCTTAACGTTCTATTTTTGGCATTAGCACCTGCTTCATATTTATCTGAAGGTTGGGCATACAGACTTACTTGACTTGGTTCTAGTTTCTCACTTTTCGCCACCATATAATTCTTTGCTTTCGGCCCTTTTTTATACAAAGGATGTTGTGCAAAAGCCACACTAGATGAAAGTATTAGGATCAATATTGAAATGCTTTTCATAGTTGCTCTATTTTGTTGTTGAAAACTTATCTTCATTACAAAAATCAGCAATCTACTATGTATTAACAATCTAAGAATACATGTGATTTTTTAGAGTTTTTATCGCTATGATTACCATCCGTATAAATACGGATGGTCAGATCATTTTCAGCTCAGATGCTCTTTTAATAAGCTCCGCAGAATTTTTAACATTCAGTTTTTTAAGCATATTCACACGGTGCGTTTCCACCGTTCTAGTGCTTATAAAAAGCTTTTCTGCTATTTCCTTCGTCGTCAAACCTTCGGCTATATATTCCAAAATTTCGTTTTCTCGCGGTGATAGTTTCTTAACCACATCCCCTTCAATAGACATATTGTTTAGTAATAGCTCGGTGGTTTCCTGATTGAAATATTTCTTACCTAAATACACGGTTTCAATGGCCAATGACAATTCTTCTTCATCCGTGTTTTTAAGCAAATAGCCCATGGCTCCATTCCTAACACTCTGTACAATATAGTTGCCATCGTTATGCATAGAAAGCATAATTGATTTCACTTTAGGCTTTATCTTTCTAAGAATCTCAAGCACCTCTAAGCCTCCTATTTTAGGCATGGTAATATCTAGCAAAACCACATCTAGTTCGCCGCCATTTTTAAGAAACGCTATAAATTCCTCACCATCACCAAAAATACCAATCACATCCATGTTCTCCTTCTTAGAAAACATGGCTGAGAGTCCATTGCTAAACAAATGATGATCATCTACAATCGCTATTTTTATCATACTTAAAACGGTAAAGTTACTTCAATGGTAGTGCCCTCATCGGCACTGCTTATTACAAAACTACCCCCTAAAACATCTACTCTAGCTTTCATATTACTTAATCCAGAGCCACCAGAAACGGTATTAGGGTCAAAACCTTTGCCATCGTCAGAATAGTAAAGATTGACACGGTCTCCTTCATCTGTTAATACCAGAACAATATTATCTGCCTGCGAATGCTTAATGCCATTGTTAAGACATTCTTGGCTTATCCTAAACAAACAAATGTTTATCTCATCTCCAAAATTGCCGTCCTTTTCTCCACGGTGATAAATAAATTCAATTCCTGAAGACGTCAACGGCTTTAGCATCATCACCAAATTTTGCACAGATTTAGCCACTCCAAAATCCATTAACGACTGCGGCATGAGGTTAAACGTCATCCTTCTTACTTCGCTCACAGTATCGTCAATAATCTCTTTAAATTCTATCTTTTTCTCCGCTGCCAAATCTTGACTTTGAATCAGAAGTCTTAAATGAGTAAGCATGGGACCTAGACCATCATGCAATTCTTTAGAAAGCCTTAGCCTCTCCTTTTCCTGACCAGAAATGATCGCCATTCTAAGCTCTCTTTGTCTTATTGCTTCCGATTCATTAATTTTTCTTAGCTGCTCCCGCATAGAAAGCAAAGACTTTCCCAGTGTATCATTTTCACCAATTAGCCGATAATCAGCTTCTAGGTTCATTCCTCCTATTTCTTTTGAAAAATCTATGGTAGACTTAAACTTAACCACCATCTCTGCCAAAGACTCATACATTAATCTCATTTCATGACCAATGGGTCTGCCATTGACATCAAAATCATAGTCGCCCTGAGACATCCTGTCCAAATAATACTTCATTCTAAGGAGAGGACGCGTCAATGCCCCAGCTAAAAACAGGGACAAAATAAATGTAATTAAGATGGAGAGTAAAATAATAAAAATGAGGTTTCGCTTCAGTAAAATGAGCGGCTCCAATGCCTCATCGGTATCTATTTCGGACAAAATAGACCATTTAAGATTTTTAAAATGCAGATATTGAAATGCTCCATAAACCTCCACTCCTCTGTAATCCTTATAAATTCCCTTACCCTGCTTACCTTCAAAAGACTCTAAAACACCCAGTGTTCTACACTCAAAATCATACGGTGGCTTGTCTGGAAAAAAACGTGACCTTGAACGTAACCTAAAGTCTTCGCCCACTAAATAGGATTCCCCACTCCTCCCCATACCCGTTCTTTCCAGCAATATTTTCTTTATTTCTTCTCCGTCTTCAAACCGAACGCTATAGTTTCCATCTTCTACTTGCTTCACAAAAATTAATCTCAACTGACCTTGGCTCGCCACACCTGTCAGATCATAAACACCATTTAGCTTTTGATTTTTAAAAGATTCGCCAAAAATCTCCCTCAACTGCCTATTAGAAAGTATTTCGGTTTGGGCCTCAGTGTCATTAAAAGCCTTCCACTCTCTTTTTAAAAAGTCTTCAATCTGAACCCTCTTTAAACCTTTTATAGAAGTTAGCTGTAACAAAACACGCTCGTCAATAGAAGCCTTGAACTGTTGGTAAAAGAATAGCGATACCACCAAAATAGTAGGTATAAATAGAAGATTGACTAAAAAGACAATCCAGAATTTTATGCTTACGAATTTGTTCAAAGCTTCTAAATGATTTTAGCTGAATTATTAGAACTAGTTCAAACCTTTTAAATTGCTCAATTCTGCTCTAACAAAATCCATCAACTCAGAAATAGTGGATTTTGAAAAGTCAAACTTAATATCCATGGCTTCATAAATTTCGCCAATGGTACCCGTATAACCCATTTTCAACCCTCTCAAATAAGCTTCCAAGCCCTTCTTGGGATCATTTTTATAATTTCTCCAAACAGAAATAGCTCCTAACTGTGCCATTCCATATTCAATATAATAAAATGGCAGTTCAAAAATATGTAGTTGCCTGTGCCAGCTCGCTTCCTTAAATTTCTCAAGTCCAGACCAGTCCGTTTGCGTATCAGAAAACTCCTCAAAAACCCTTATCCACTCCGCTTGTCTTTCTTCTACAGTATGATCTGGATTCTCATAAATCCAATGTTGGAATTTATCTACTGTGGCTATCCAAGGTAATACGGTTAAGATATCTTCCAAATGCTCAATCTTAGCCCTATTTAGCTCTTCTGGAGTTTCAAAAAATGTATCCCAATGTTCCATTGAAATTAACTCCATAGCCATAGAAGCTACTTCTGCCACTTCTGAGGTTGTGTTCTTAAACATACTTAAAGGCAAGTCTCTCACCTCAAAAGAATGAATGGCGTGCCCACCCTCATGCACCATGGTCACGACATCTCTAAGTGTACTTGTGGCATTCATAAAAATAAAAGGAACACCAATTTCCATCAAAGGATAATTATACCCTCCTGGGGCCTTTCCTACCCGAGACTCTACGTCAAAATGCCCCATTTTACGCATAATGCGAATGTAATCACCTAGCGTTTTATCAATTTTATCAAAGCAAGCCTCCGTTTTGTCCAACAAATCCTCTCCATTTGTAAATGGTTTCAAACCCTCTTTACCTTCTACATCTACCTTTTTATCCCATGGTCTGTAAGCCTCCAATTCTAATTTAGCCTTCCTTTCTTTCTCTGCCAGATTTAGCAATGGCACCACCGTTTCCGCTACCGATTCATGAAAATCAAAACAGTCTTGAGGGGTATAGTCAAACCTTCCTAAGGAAGCGAAGGCATAATCTCTGTAGTTTTTGAAGTCGGCATTCTCAGCCACTTTTTGTCTTAAGCCTTTTAAATCATCAAAAAGCTTATCCAGTTTAGTTCGGTCCTTTTCTCTTCTTTCGCTTATTTTTAACCACGCTTCTTCTCTTTTAGCTCGGTCTGTTCCCATCATTAATGAACCCGCTTTTTGAAGCGTCATTTCCTCATCGTCAATAGTAACGGTCATCGCACCTGTGGTGGCCTGATATTCCGTAGACTTCGTCTGAATTTCTGTTACTAAAGGGATATTTGATTCTCTAAATATCTCCACGGACTTTTTCATTCCTCTCAGAGCTATGGAATAACCACTGCCTTTTAAATCCTTTAAGAAAGGACTTTCTAAGGCCTTTTTATTCAGCTTGTCGTCATAAACAGCCAGGTGGGGCTGAACTTCTGTAACAAAATATTGGTATTTTTTTTGAGCTTCTTCGTTCTTGGTGTCGCAAGTCATCTTGATATAACGCCATGCCATGTCCTCCGACAAGTATGACTCCAATTCGTCTCTATCTTTAAACCATTGTTCTAGCTCGTTTCCAGAATTTATTTCTCTACTCACTAGGTCTTCATAAAAGCCTTTTAGACTCTCCCAGCCGTTTAGCTCAAAGTCTTCTCCTAAAAATATTCTTGGCTTACGTGTTGGTATAGCTATTTGTTTCAATGTATTATGTTTTGGTCAAAAATAGTAAACGTTGTACATAGCTGGAAAGTTTGGGTCAGCTTGGGAATTGAGCCCATCCATTGCATTTTGTTAAATTTTCGGGATTAAATCGAATTTCTGACAATTTTTGCCAAGATTACGGTATCAATTTGGCGATTTGAGCAGATTAAAGACAATCAACCAGAGAGCTTGAATAGTAACGAAGAGCTTGTTAATACAAGCATAAAGGTCGTCAATTCAAACAAGAGCATATCATTCGAGTGAAAGCGAGAACAGTCCTACATTTTCAAAAGAAACCCTTTGTAAATAACGAACCTTGTTTCGCTCGGACTAAAAGTAAACGGTGCTATATTTAAGCCCAGCCTTTCTTCTTCTTTTTAAAAGTCCTTTTTTTCTTTGGTGTAGATGCCTCCGGAGTCACAACCTTCTCTTTTTTGAGCTTAGAAGATTTCGTTTTTGAAAACTCTTTATGCTCTGCTTTAACAGGTTGCTCTATCAATTGTTTGGCTAAGTCTGGCCTACCCAACTTGGTCAACCTACTCTTTATCCAACCTTTCATATCGTTTTTCCACCAGAAGAAATACTTGTTTTGAGTAAGCTTTTCTTCTCTTGTTTTTACCGTATTTATAGGCTGCAAGGTATATGGATGTACCCCAGAATAGTAAATAACCGTAGCCACAGTCATAGGCGTAGGTGTAAAGTCTTGTACTTGTTCTAGCTTAAAACCCATGTCTTTGGTTTCTGCGGCTAGGTTTGCCATGTCTGTTTCTTCACAGCCAGGATGAGAGCTAATGAAATATGGAATAAGCGGCTGTTTCAAGCCATGTTTTTCCTGAATGGCATCATACTTCTCTTTAAACATTCTGAAGTATTTAAAAGAAGGCTTACGCATTACCTTCAGGGTATTGTCTGCGGTATGCTCAGGAGCCACCTTTAATCTGCCAGACACATGGCGTGTCACCAGCTGCTCCATGTATTCATCATGGTTGCCGTCTTGGTTGTTTTTATTAAAATTATCTACCAACAAATCGTAACGAATACCAGAACCCACAAAGGCCTTTTTCACATCTGGGTGTTCGTCTACTTTTCTATAGATTTCTGTTAATGGATTATGCGAAGTGTCAAGGTTAGAGCAAATCACGGGGTGAATACAACTAGGGGCTTGACATCTTCCACAAATGGCTTCATCCTTACCTTTCATTCGGTACATATTAGCCGAAGGCCCTCCTAAATCAGAAATGTATCCCTTAAAGTCTGGGTGTTTCACCAGTTCGTCAACCTCCTTCATGATAGACTCCTGAGAACGGGACGCAATAAACTTGCCTTGATGTGCAGAAATAGTACAAAAACTACAACCACCAAAACAACCTCGGTGCATATTAATCGAAAACTTGATCATTTCATATGCCGGAATTGGTCCTCTTTTGTTGTATTTCGGATGAGGTAATCGAGTATATGGCAAATCAAAAGACTGGTCCATTTCCTGCTCATTCATGGTTACAAACGGTGGGTTGATAACCAAGGTTTTTTCACCAATTTTTTGGGTTAATCTATTCGCCTGCCATTTGTTAGATTCCACCTCCACTAATTTGAAATTAGAGGCATACTTGATTTTATCCTTTAAGCAGTCTTCGTGGCTTGAAAGCTCAACAGTGTTCCAACCCTTATAAGATTTAACCTCCTCGGCTGTATTTTCCAAATAGGATATTTGATTGACATCCTTAATGCTTCCAAGAGGCACTCCCTTCTGCACCAACTTTAATATTTCTCTTAAGGGCTGCTCTCCCATGCCGTAAACTAACATGTCGGCACCAGAGTCCTCCAGAATACTTGGAAAAAGTCTATCGGCCCAATAGTCATAATGGGTAACCCTACGCAGTGAAGCCTCTATCCCACCTATTAAAACAGGAACGTCTGGATAGAGCTCTTTCAATATTTTCGTATAAACCGTAGTGGCATAATCTGGTCTGAAACCAGCTTCTCCACCTGGCGTATAACTGTCATCAGAACGTCTACGCTTATTGGCCGTATAGTGATTCACCATGGAATCCATACAGCCTGCGGTTACACCAAAAAAGTATTTTGGCTTACCAAATTTCTTAAAATCACGAAGGTCGTCTCGCCAGTTAGGTTGAGGTATAACAGCCACCCTAAAACCTTCACTTTCTATAATACGACCAATAACAGCTGTACCAAAAGATGGATGATCCACATAGGCATCACCAGACACCAGCACCACATCCACTTCATCCCATCCTCGCATCTCCACTTCTTTCATGGTGATAGGTAGCCAATGTGTCACAGGTCTTTCTCTTACAGTTATCATAATCCTCGAATTTTTTACAAAGTACTTGAATAATTGGCACAAATCTCTGAATTGGTGCAGTTTGTTCAATAACTCCTATTTATACTTAACAATAATAAAAGGCTTATAAACTGCATTCTATCTTCCAATTCCGCAATATAATAACCACAACAACTTCTGAACTTATAGGTTCATCTAGCTAAAAATAACTTATTTAATAAAAAGCCAAAAGCGGTTTACTTTCGTTTATATTAAGCAGAATGAAGAAAAGACTAACACCGTCAAAATAAATAAGGAACAGATTTTCAAATAGATACCGTAAATTTCAGTTAAAACATTAAATACAATTAGATAAGCCATACTATGAAAACCATATTCGTTTTAATCTCTTGCTTTCTATATTTTGCTCCTTCATGTTCAGATTCCAAACCAAAAACCATTGATGCGGAATCGAATGACGAGCTTAAAATGGTCGTAGCCTTTAGCAATCTTGAATTTCAAAGACCCGTTGACTTTCAATCACCTAAAGATGGTACCAATCGGATATTTGTAGTGGAACAAGAAGGCCTCATTTCTGTATTTGATAATAACGCCAAGGTTCGTGAAAAATCTATTTTCCTTGATATCAAATCAAAAGTTGACGACAATGACAACGAAGAAGGCTTATTAGGATTAGCCTTTCATCCAAATTATAAAAGTAATGGCTTCTTCTATGTCAATTACACCGTAGGAACCAGCGAGACCTATATCTCTAGATTCTCTGTAGACCCATCTAATCCTAACAAGGCCAAGCCTGAAAGCGAATTAGTCATTCTTAAATATGACCAACCTTATGGAAACCATAATGGCGGACAAGTCGCTTTTGGACCTGATGGATTCTTATATATTTCAGTAGGTGATGGTGGTTCTGGTGGCGACCCAAAAGGGAATGGACAAAATGCCGGAACACTACTTGGTTCTATTTTGAGAATTGACGTTGATAAAACCGAAAACGGAAAAAGCTATGGCATTCCCTTAGACAACCCATTTGTAAATAGTGCCACCAAAAGAAAAGAGATTTTTGCTTACGGCTTAAGAAATCCATGGCGTATGAGTTTTGATGCTAAAAATGGACGACTATGGTGTGCTGATGTAGGACAAAACGCCTACGAAGAGGTAGACATTATTACAAAAGGCGGAAACTATGGTTGGAATGAAATGGAAGGCTTGCACACGTACAAATCGGGCAGCAACTCTTCTGATTATATCGCTCCAGTATTAGAAATAGCACAAAGCACGGGTGACAAATCTATCACTGGAGGCTTTGTTTACAGAGGCACACTCCTTCCATCTTTAGTGGGTAAATACATTTTTGCTGATTATGTTTCTGGCAGAATTTACGCATTATCAGAAAATGCCGATGGTTCTTTCAGCAATGAAATTTTGATTGACCAGTATCAAAATATTTCCGCTTTTGGCGTTGATAAGGATAACGAACTTTTCATCTGTGCCTTCGATGGCAAGATTTATAAACTTCAAGAATAAGCCTTTAAATCTTTTTAAGAACTTGTTACGATAAAATGCCCTTATTTTGTGGTTCAATAAACTCATTTAAATGAGGGCATTTTTATTCTTTCTATTATTCCTTACTGTATTTGGCCTGCGGGCTCAAACCTTTTTTAAGCTTAGAGGTTACATTTATTCCGAAGAGAACCTGCCCTTACCAGGAGCCAATATCCGTGTTTATAATTCTCAAACCGGAACACAAACAAACGACGAAGGTCAATTTGAAGTTAATCTAGAGCAAGGCTTAAACCGCCTTGGTATCACCTATATTGGTTACACCAGCCAATTCTTGGAATTGGTCGTTGATGGTGATCTAGTTAAAAACATCTTTTTACAGCCAGATACCGCCATGCTTTCTGAGGTGGTAGTGAACGTAAAAAAGAAGGACTTTAGTTATGAGGTTATCAGAAAAGTTATTGAACATAAAGATAGCTTTCTAAATCAATACCAAAACTACAGATGTAAGACCTACATTAAAGCTCTAGAAAATATAGAATACCTAAATCCTCAAAAGCAAAGAAAAGATAAAGACGACCCTTTCTCTAGCCTAGATAGCCTCCCAAAACAAAGTTATTTTGAAGCGAATGTTGAAAAGTTTGTGGCTTTACCCAATAAACTCAAAGAAGAAAGAACTGCCGTTAAAAAAATAGGCGAACAGGAAACCATATTTTTCACTTCTACGTCGGATGGCGAGTTTGACCTCTATCAAAATCTACAACAAATTAAGAAACTAAGTGAAAACGCCTTTGTATCGCCTATTAGCCCCTTGGGTTTTGCGAGTTACAAATATCGGATGGTAGATTCGTATTACGAAAATGGTCAACTGGTTTATAAAATCTCCATTAAACCCAAACAAACCGGTAATGCTCTATATGAAGGGGAAATAGAAGTTTACGACCGTTTATGGTGCCTTAAAAGTGTCGACTTAAAACTTTCCAAAAAATCGCTCATTATCTATGACGACTTTTCTTTTAAACAGACCTATGAAAAAGTTCAAGATAAATGGATAATAAGTAACCAAAGTTTTACGTGGAACCTTAAAGAAGCAGGGAAAATCAAGACCGGAAACACCTTGGTGAGTCAGTCAGACTTTGTTTTTGACAGTACCTATTCCAAAAACTTTTTTGGCCCAGAAATAGCCAAAACTACCGAACTGGCTTATAAAAGAGATTCTACATTCTGGGACAGTATAAGGCCTGAGCCCCTCTCCAAAAAGGAACATGAAATAGTTAGGAAGCAGGAGGCTCTCGAAATAAAACTTAACTCTAAAGAATATCTCGATTCAATTGACGCCGTATATAATAAAATTACCTTTCTAAAGATTGCTTGGAATGGTTTTGGACACATTAATAGAGCCAAAAAAACCAATTGGGAATACGGTTCCATTCCTTCATTAATAAATCCCTTAGCCATAGGCGGCTGGAGGATACAGTATAACCTAAACTTTTATAAGAAGTTTGAAAATAGACAAAGGCTAACCATAACACCTTACCTTAATTATGGTTTTCTGAACCAAGATCTTAGAGGTCAGATTTCTGTGGACTACTTATATAATCCCGTTAAACAATCCAGCATTTTTATAAGTGTAGGTCAAGGCTTTGATGTTATAAACGGAAACGCCACAATTTCTGACATCATCAAAAGAAACAATTTTTACATCAAAACGGGTCTCAACGTTCGGCACCGAACCGAATTATTTAATGGCTTTTATCTCCAAACAAATTTAGAATTTAATAAAAGGGAGGACTTCGGTGATTTTATGTTTTCCAAGCTCGGTGATGAACTCTTTAATAATAACACTCCTGCGGTGTTCCCTAATAGTAAAATACTTAAAACGAATATTAGAATAGACTACACCCCAAAACAGCTCTACATCTCTGAACCTAACGAAAAAATAGTTCTTGGCTCCAAGTTTCCAACCTTTAGCTTTAGATATAATAGGGCTTTTCAGCTCGACAACCAGCTAAAGCAAGCCTTTACCAATATAGAATTTAATATTTCTCAATATTTCAATGTTGGCATTTTAGGCACGTCAGAATACCGAATAGGCATTGGTAGGTTTTTAGACACCACCAAAGTGGCTCCCATGGACTATCAATACCAAAGAGGTGGAGATCCTATCTGGTTTTCACCGAGTATGTATAGCTATCAGTTAATTCCGAATACCTTCTCCACATTTAAATGGTTTTTTGAATCTCATTATGAACACCAATTCAATGGCTTTCTGATGAGTAAAATCCCTTTGCTAAATAAATCTGGAATAAATACGCTAGCGGGTGCAGGACTCCTATATGTGCCAGACCAAAACTACCAATATAGCGAATTCTATGCTGGCCTAAACAGGGTTTTTAAATTAGGCCGATCCAGATTTAGACTCGGTGCTTATTATGTTACCTCACAATCAAATCAGTTTGGCTTTAGAAGTGGGTTCAAATTCTCCTTAGAGCCCTATAACAGAGAAAAGAACACTTGGAGTTTCTGATAAAAACACTCAAAAAGCAAGTCTTACGTTTAATCCCTATTTTTTTTAGACCTTTGCGGTCAAATCCTTTTGCATGCAAAAAAGAAATATTGCTATTCTTGGTTCTACGGGTTCTATCGGCACTCAGGCTCTTGAGGTTATAGAAGCTCACTCCGATCTATTTCAGGTTGAAGTACTCACCGCCCAAAATAACGCCGAATTACTCATTCAGCAAGCTGTCAAATTCAAACCCAATGTGGTAGTTATTGGCAATGAAATGCTCTATGATAAAGTATCTGCTGCCCTAGACCCATTAGATATTAAAGTATATGCGGGCGACAACGCCTTAGGAGCTGTCGTGGAGTCTGACGAAGTACATATGGTACTTACTGCCTTAGTGGGTTATGCTGGACTTCTTCCAACGATAAGGGCCATAAAAGCTAAAAAGCATATTGCTCTTGCAAATAAAGAAACCCTTGTGGTGGCTGGGGAGCTGATCACCAAATTAGCTATTGAAAATCGTGTAGAGATATTGCCCGTAGACTCTGAGCATTCTGCCATTTTTCAATGCCTTGTTGGAGAAAACTTAAACCCCATTGAAAAAATAGTACTAACTGCTTCTGGTGGACCTTTTAGAGGAAAAGACCGAGCTTTTTTAGAAACTGTTACAAAAGAGCAAGCCCTCAAACACCCCAACTGGGAAATGGGAGCCAAAATCACGATTGACTCGGCTTCCTTAATGAATAAGGGTTTAGAAGTTATTGAAGCCAAATGGCTTTTTGATTTAAAACCTGAACAGATAGAAGTCATAGTACATCCGCAAAGTATTATTCACTCCTTGGTGCAGTTTGAAGACGGAAGTATGAAAGCCCAATTGGGCCTACCAGACATGAAACTCCCTATTCAATATGCCATTGGTTTTCCACAGCGATTAAAATCTGATTTTCCAAGGTTTAATTTTATAGACTATCCCAACCTTACCTTTGAAAAACCTGACTTAGAAACATTTAGGAATCTTGGATTTGCGTTTTCGGCATTAAATAAAGGCGGCAATATGGCCTGTATAGTGAACGCAGCCAACGAAATTGCTGTTGATGCTTTTCTAAAAGATAAGATTGGTTTTCTCCAAATGTCTGATTTGATTGAAAACTGTATGCAAAATGTTGATTTTGTGAAGCTTCCAACTTTGGAAGACTATATTGAAACAGATAAGCAGACCAGAATTAAGGCTTTGGAACTATTGTAAATACAAAATACACCTTCGTTAAACCGACGGTGCACAGATATGAAAAAACCATTTAGAGTAATATACGAAGACAATCACCTGATAATAGTCAATAAAAGAGCTGGCGTGATTGTCCATGGGGATAAAACTGGTGACAAGACGCTTGAAGAGTACGTCAAAGAATATATCAAAGAGACATATAATAAGCCTGGTGCCGTTTATTTAGGCACGGTGCACAGGTTAGATAGACCCGTGAGTGGTTTAATTATTTTCGCAAGAACCTCTAAGGCACTGGAAAGGATGAACGAACTTTTCCGTAAAAGACATATTCAGAAAACATACTGGGCCATTACTAGAAATAAACCACGCATTCCAAAAGGCAAACTGATTCACTGGCTGGTAAAGGATCAAGACAGAAACATCGTTACAGCCCATGATGAGGAGGTGCCCAATAGTAAAAAAGCCGAACTAAACTACAGGTATGTAGGTACGCTTAATAAACATCATTTGATTGAGGTAGAGCCTATCACTGGTAGGTCACATCAGATTCGTGTACAACTAGCCAGCATGGGCTGTCCAATACGGGGCGACTTGAAATACGGTTATCCAAAACCAAACCTAGACGCTTCTATTAACCTTCACTCCAGAAGGGTTTATTTCATTCATCCAACGAAAAAAGAGCCTGTTCTTTGTAAAGCTCCGCTTCCAGAAAACGCTTTTTGGGAAGAGTTTCTTGAATTAGAAACTGAGGAAATAAAAGACGAAACAATGAAATTCCTTCATTAAGGAAGAACTACCTGAACTTCATAAATACTTCTTGACAATTAAGAGGTATTTATACTTCAGTAAGGTTAGCCTGCTTTTCAAAAATATCGGCATTGGCTTGATTAAAGGTTTTTTTCATGCCTTCATAAGCTCCGGCTAAAATGCCCATCGGTAAGAGTAATGGCATAAAAATTAGCCATTGCACAACCATAAACAGATTGATGTTTCTTTTTTTCATATCGGTTATTGCACGTTAGTACTTTAGGTGGTCGGGTTAGACATATACTTAACGCAAAAATTCTTAGGTTTATTATAAAAAAATGCCTTTAAGTACAATTTTTTACTAACCTAAGAATTTTATTTTACGGCAACAATTAAATGCTCAAATTATTTAGAAATGATACCGCACAAAAGCTTCCATGGCTTCATACTCTGCTAAGCCAAGAGCATTATAAAGTTTTGCTGTACCTTGGTTTCTCTCCTCTGCTCTTTGCCAAAATTCTCTAGAATCTGAACCTTGAAAAACCACGCCATCCTTTTGAGACTGGTGCTTAAAAATACCCATACGTTTCTGCATAACCTGATGCGGGCTCATTGGAACGGCCATTTCAATTTCATGAATATCCCACTCAGCCCAAGCTCCTCTATATAGCCAAACCCAGCAGTCTTTCATGTAATTTTTATGCCTCAGCTCTTTTAAAGACTCAAAAATGGCGTCTAGGCACACCTTATGAGTACCATGCGGATCTGCCAAGTCTCCTGCGGCATAAATCTGATGCGGTTTAATTTCTTCAATGACCGTTGAAACGACTTTAATATCTGCCTTGCCCAATGGATTTTTCTGAACTCTTCCTGTTTCGTAAAATGGCATATCCAAGAAATGTATATTCTCGGGAGGGATTCCTACAAACCTACAAGTAGCCTTAGCTTCTCCTTTTCTAATTATACCTTTTACTAATCTTACAGTATCACTATCAAGCTCACTGTCCTTTTTGTTGTTAAGGAAGTCTAGGGCTTCTTTGTACACGTTTAAAGTTTGTTCATTTTCTACTTTAAAGTTTTCGTTATAGTCCACCACAAACTCGATAAAGCGAAGTGCCTCTTCATCGGAAACAGCAATATTCCCCGAGGTTTGATAAGCCACATGTACATCATGCCCTTGGTCTACCAACCTGTGAAAGGTTCCTCCCATAGATATGATATCATCATCTGGGTGCGGACTAAAGATCAAACATCTTTTTCTCTCTGGCTGAGCCCTTTCTGGTCTATGCGTATCATCTGCTTTCGGTTTTCCACCTGGCCAACCCGTAATGGTTCTTTGCAGCTGATTAAAAATATCTATGTTTATGTCGTAGGCATTACCTGCTGATGCCAATAAGTCACTTAAGCCATTATCGTTATAATCCTCATTGGTCAGCTTAAGAACAGACTTGTTTAAGCTTATAGAAAGACTTGTTACAGCTTTTTTAGTCATGCTGTTGGTCCATTCTACATCTTCTACCATCCAAGGTGTTTTCATTCTCTTAAGACCAGATGCCGCCGCTTCGTCTATCACAAAAAGGGCGTTAGGGTGCTTTTGAAGATAAGAGGAAGGATTTTGGGCAGAAACGGTACCCTCAACAGCGTTACAGATCATAGGGGCTTTTCTTTCTCCCCAGGCTAGTAAAACGATTCTTTTGGCTTGAAGTATTTTGGCCACACCTAGCGTTATGGCTTTCTTAGGCACCTTTGTTAGTTCTCCACCAAAATCTGATTTTGCAGCCGCTCTGGTCGACTGGTCTAACATCATTAACCTGGTTTTGGTATTCTCTAAAGAGCCTGGCTCATTAAAACCAATGTGTCCATTTCCCCCAATTCCCAAAAGTTGAAAATCTAGACCACCGGCCTCTTTAATTTTCTTTTCGTATTCCTGACAATGAGCTGCCAAAAGGCTTGGTGGTACTGTTCCATCCGGAATGTGAAAGTTACCTTCCTGAATATCCACATGGTCAAACAACTGCTCTTTCATAAACCTCCAATAGCTCTGAACAGCATCAGGATGCATTGGATAGTATTCGTCAAGGTTAAAACTGATGACATTTTTGAAGCTAAGCCCTTCCTCTTTATGCATTCTAATTAATTCTGCATAAACAGTTTTAGGAGAAGATCCTGTAGCCAAACCTAAAACAGCCATGTTACCAGCCTTGGTTTTAGATTTAATTATGTCGGCTATTTCATTTGCAACAGCTTTTGAGGCCTCCTCAGAACTTTGGAAAATCCTAGTTGGCACCTTCTCGTAGGCTATTGGCTCACGTATAATTTGGGTTTCTTGCATTTTTTTATTGGGTGTAAACTAGACAAATATAATATTAAATAAATTGCCTATTGAAATAATATATATTAAATTATTTTAATTAATGGGATTCCTCAACCGTTTATAATACAAAATAGCCTTATTAAAAACTCTTTATGCCAATAAGCACTAAAACCATAACAAACCATCCTATAGACCCTTATCTTTGCGTGACATTGAAAAAAATACGGCATCAACATAAAATGAAGATAAACAATTACTCGATTCTTATCCTTTTATTGTTTCCCTTTTTCTCTTTTTCTCAAGAGAGCAGTAGCCTTAGCGGATATATAAGAGATGGCGAAAACGGCGAAGGAATGATAGGTCTTTCGGTATACGTTAACGAATTAAAAACAGGCACTCAAACAAATGCATATGGTTTTTACTCCCTAACACTTCCTAAAGGAAACTACACCTTAACATTGACCTATATAGGTTATGAAACCTTAGTTAAAAGAATCAACCTCTCCGAAAACCAGAAACTTAATCTAGAAATAAACCCTACAAGTTCTTCCTTAGAAGAAGTGGTGGTTAAAGGTCAAAGAGAAGACGAAAACGTCACCAGCATTGAAATGTCTGTCAATAAGGTGGAAATGAAAACCATTAAAAAGATGCCTGCTTTTCTAGGCGAAGTAGACATTATAAGAAGCATTCAGTTTCTACCTGGCGTAAGTACTGTAGGCGAAGGTGCTTCTGGTTTTAATGTAAGAGGTGGCGGGATTGACCAAAACTTGGTGCTACTAGACGAAGCCCCAGTTTATAACTCTTCTCACCTATTTGGATTTCTCTCTGTTTTCAATCCCGACGCTGTAAAAGATGTGAAACTGATAAAGGGCGGAATTCCTGCCAATTATGGAGGACGAATATCATCTATTCTCGACGTAAGAATGAAGGAGGGAAATTCTAAAAAACCGGAATTTAACGGCGGCATTGGCACCATCTTTTCAAGATTTGCCTATGAAAGTCCTTTTCTCAAAGAAAAGGGTTCCTTTATCGTGGCTTTGAGAAGATCCTATATTGACGTTCTGGCAAAACCCTTTCTTAATAAGGACCTCAGAGACTCCAAGTTCTATTTCTATGACTTCACCGCTAAGGGTAATTATAAAATTAACGACAAAAACACGGTCTTCCTAAGTGGATATTTAGGACGAGATGTGTTCGGAGCCGACTTTGGTTTTAACTGGGGAAACACCACCACCTCATTGCGATGGAATCATATATTTAACGAAAAACTATTTCTAAACACGACCGTTTTCTATAGCAATTACAACTACTTGCTGGATACCGACTTGAGCAACAAAGACGACCAAGATTCTTTCAGATGGGACTCTAACGTAGAAAATTATAGTATTAAACCCGACTTTCAATATTTCTTAAACCCTAATAATACCCTTTCTTTTGGAGGACAAAGCATCTACTACAGATTTAACCCTGGTCAGGCCGAGGCGGTTTCTGGTGGAGAAAGCATCAGCATCGGTTTACCAGATAAGTACGCCGTAGAGTCTGCCCTATATCTGGCGAATGAGCAAAGGATTACCAATCGATTATCTGTACAATACGGTATTAGATATTCTGATTATCGCTATATAGGTAAAGGCAATAAAGTCATTCTAAATGACGTAGGTGTAGCACCTGGTGAGCGTAAAAACGTAGAGGCTATTGTCACTGTGCCAAAAGGTGAGGTCATTCAGCAGTACGGCAATTGGGAGCCAAGAATCTCTGCTAACATCGGCTTAGGCTCCAAAAACTCTATTAAAGTAAGCTATAATCACATGGCTCAATATGTTCACCTCTTGTCCAACACCACGGCTTCTTCTCCTTTAGATGTTTGGACGCCGAGTAGCAATAACATAAAGCCGCAAATTGCCGACCAAGTAGCCTTGGGATATTTCCAAAATTTTAATAATAATATTTTTGAAGCGTCTGTTGAGGTATACTATAAAAAACTTCAGAATCAGGTTGATTACGTTAGAAATGCCGATTTGTTCTTAAACCCTGCCGTTGAAGCCGACCTTCTTAACGGAAAAGGGAGAGCTTACGGTGCCGAATTTTTCCTTAAGAAGAATAAAGGGATTTTTAATGGCTGGATCAGTTATACCTTGGCAAGGACAGAAAGACTTGTAGAAGGTCTAAATAACGACAATTGGTTTCCTGCAAGAATAGACAAAACGCATAACCTTTCTCTTGTTGGAATCTACGACAAAGGCAATAAATGGACCTTCTCTACAACTTTCAATTTTTCTTCAGGCACACCCGCATCTTTCCCTACCAATAAATACGTTTGGCAAGGAATAGCTCTACCACATAACCCTTACGACACCAGAAACTCTTACCGCATACCCGCTTCTCACAGGTTAGATCTTGCTGCTACAAAAAAGAACAAACATGCTTTCTTTAAAAAGGGAGAAAGCGAATGGGTATTCTCCATATATAACGTTTATAACCGCAGAAATCCTTTTTCTGTATATGTGAGACAAAACGAAGATAACCTTCAAATGACAGAGGCTGTCAAATATTCCGTTTTTGCCTCTATCCTACCTGCGGTAACCTACAACTTCAAATTTTAGTCCTATGAAAAAGATAACAATATTTGGCTTTCTACTCACCATTTCTTCTGTTGCCATATTCTCTTGCGAAGACGTGGTAAACATAGACATTCAGGAAGGCGTAGACCAACTGGTAGTGGATGGTTGGTTAACTAATAAAGATGAAGACCAACGCATCAAACTAAGCCTCTCTCAAGGTTATTTTGACAACGCTCCTGTGAGGGGCGTAACGGGTGCTGAAGTCATTATTTGGGAAGAAGACAGCACCGCACACCCATTTACAGAATTAGAAAATGGAGAGTACATTCTCCTGAAAGAAAATGCCAAGTTTCTGAAAGAAGATGGCCAGTATGTTTTATACATAAAATATGAGAACGAAGAATATGCTGCACTTTCTAAACTAAAACGTGTGCCCGCTATAGACTCTATCGCCTATGAATCTTTCTCCTTCCCTATTGAACCTACGGATGGCTCTAAAAAAGACGGTTATCTTGCTCAATTTTATGCCAAAGACCTTATTGGGCCAGATGACACCTATTGGATAAGGACAATCAAAAACGATGTGTTATTAAACAAACCCTCTCAAATATCATTGGCTTATGACGCTGGTTTTTCTCCCGGCTCTAAATCTGACGGTATTCTTTTTATTTTGCCTTTGAGATCTTCTATAAACGATGGTCTTTATCAACATAACGACAAAATAAAAGTGGAACTTTGGAGTATAACCCCTGACGCCTACTTATACCTTCAGCAGGTAAGGCAAGAGTCTGGCAACGGTGGTATTTTTGCTACACCTCCAGCAAATATCCCAACTAACGTTTTTAATCTAAATGCCAATTCCAATAAAAAGGCTCTCGGTTTCTTTGGTATATCCGCTGTGAGCGAACTTTCTACCATTTTGGATAGCACTTTAGCTCGTCCAGCACAATAATAATATTAAATTTAAGCTCAAAAAACAGGAACATTATGCCAAGCCCACAGTGGACTATCGCCAAAGAATACGAAGACATCACCTATAAAAAGGCTAATGGAGTAGCACGAATAGCCTTCAATAGACCAGAAGTGCGTAACGCATTTAGACCTAAAACTGTTTTTGAACTTATAGATGCCTTTGAAGACGCCAGAAACGATGGAAATATTGGTGTGGTTTTGCTATCTGGCGAAGGTCCATCATCCAAAGACGGTGGCTGGGCATTCTGTAGTGGCGGGGACCAAAACGCAAGAGGAAAAGACGGTTATAAAGATGAGGTAGGCGTAGGAAGGTTAAACATATTAGATGTTCAGAGACAAATACGTTTCATGAGCAAACCTGTTATCTGTGTGGTTCCTGGTTGGGCTGTTGGTGGAGGGCATAGCCTTCACGTAGTTTGTGATCTTTCTCTCGCCAGTAAGGAGCATGCCATTTTTAAACAAACAGACGCCAATGTTGCTTCCTATGACGCCGGCTTTGGTTCTGCTTATTTAGCCAGACAGGTAGGACAAAAAAGAGCACGCGAGATATTCTTTTTAGGGAGAAACTACGATGCCCAAGAAGCTTTTGATATGGGTATGGTTAATGCTGTAATTCCTCATGAAGAGCTGGAGGACACGGCCTTTCAGTGGGCACAAGAAATTTTAGAGAAGAGTCCAATGGCCATCAGAATGCTTAAGTACTCTTTTAATATGATTGACGATGGACTGATAGGTCAGCAAATTTTTGCTGGAGAAGCCACCCGTCTAGGATATATGACAGATGAAGCCAGAGAAGGCAGAGATGCGTTTTTAGAAAAAAGGAAACCCGATTTTGACCAATTTCCAAAGTACTCTTAATTGTATATATTAAATTCGGCTTCCAATACGTTAATATTAACTTACTATCTCATTGAGTAAAGGTTTTTTTAGAATACCTTTGTGCATTCCGCTTCTTTTTTGTATAATATTGGTGTGCAGCTAGAGGTTGTATTTATTGTTTAATTTAAATTAGAATATGGGTAGGTCGCAAGAAACATTCAGTAAAAAAGAAGTACGAAACAAAAAAGAGAAAAGAAAGAAAGACAAGGCGGAAAAACGACTTGCTAGGAAGGATATTGACAAATCTGGAAAGTTAGAAGACATGATTGCCTATGTGGATGAGTTTGGAAACATTACCAACACTCCGCCAGATCCTACTAGAGTAAAAGAGGAAATAGACGCAGACGATATAGAAATTGGAATACCAAAGAGAGAGGATGGACCACCTGAAGATATAGAGAGAAAAGGTACAGTAAGCTTCTATAACGACTCTAAAGGTTACGGTTTTATTAAAGATGTGGTAAGCCAAGACAGTATTTTCGTTCACGTGAATAATACACTTGATGAAATTAGCGAAGGAGACAAAGTTATCTTTGAAATAGAAATGGGCCCCAAAGGACCTACAGCCGTAAGGGTGAAAGTTGTTTAATAAGGATTTACCTCCCGTTTTAATAAGAAAGCTTTGTCAAATTGACGAAGCTTTTTTTATGCTTTAGGGTATACATTCTCCCCGAAAAAATATCCCTGATATCTAACGCTCTTGTATTACTTATTTTAAATTTTACCTGGCCTAATACTATAAACGCAATAGAAATTTGTGTACTAGCCTTCCCTGAATTCAACCCGTTTTATGCTTTGGAGAATCGTAATAAGTTTTAAAGTGGAATAAATCAGACATTTAAACGAGATTAGCATAGCAGTTTACCCTGAGCATTTGGTCGAAGGGTTCTGGTGATTGAGTTTAAATGGGTTTGCGAACTGATTTGAGTTACCCTGAGCTTGCCGATGGGAAGCAATTTAGCTTCAGTCCCGATAAAATCGGGAGATTTCCTAATGAATAAAGCGGTCTATATTGATATCTTCTAAAAACGCAAAAAGCCCGACTTTCGCCAGGCTCTTTTTTCATAGAAAACGGGTAAGTATCTATTATGAGTACGAATTAAGCATTACTGGCATTACCAATAATAGCATATCTTCATTCTCTTCTTTATCTTCAGGAACTATCAGCCCAGCCCTGTTTGGCTGAGACATTTCTAGCGTTAAATTATCTGTATTTAAATTGCTTAACATTTCTACCAGAAATTTTGCGTTAAAGCCAATTTCCATATCTTCTCCAGTATACTCACAAACTAGCTTCTCGGTGGCCTCGTTAGAATAATCTAAGTCCTCGGCAGAAATCTCAAGCTCGTTTCCTGTCACTTTAAGCCTTATCTGGTGCGTTGTTTTATTAGAATAGATAGATATCCTCTTCAAAGTACTTAGCAACTCCGCTCTGCCAATCTTCATGTGATTAGGATTGTTTTGCGGAATTACATTCTCATAGTCTGGATAACGCTCGTCTATTAAACGACAAATCATTTTTATGTTTCCAAAGCTAAAAAATGCATTAGAGTTACTAAACTCTGCCTTCACAGGAACAACGCCACTTGGTAAACTTGACTTTAAAAGTGTTAAAGCCTTACGCGGCAAAATCATGGAAGTCGTATTTTCAGACTTCACATCTTCTCTTCTATATCTTATAAGTCTATGACCATCTGTAGCTACAAATGTAGTATGTTCTGAACCCACCTGAATAAAAACACCCGTCATGGCTGGTCTTAAATCATCCGTGCTTGTCGCAAAAATAGTATTTGAAATAGCAGCACCCAAAACATTAGAATCTAACTCTATGCTGAAATTTCTGTTTACTTCTGGAGCACGAGGAAAATCCATTGGATTCTCTCCGGCCAGTTTAAACCTACCATTTGAGGTTACTAGCTCTATACCAAAACTATCTTGATCCACATTTACAGTAACTGGCTGCTCAGGTAAACTACGCAGTGTTTCCATCAACAACTTTGCTGGAACTGCAATAGAACCTTTATCAGAAGATTCTACCTGTGCTTCAGTCATCATAACTGTTTGCATATCAGAAGCTGTAATGGTAAGGTTACCTTCATCTAGCTCTAATAGGAAATTTTCTAAAATCGGAACTATTGGGTTACTGGCAATAACACCACTTATAGTCGCCAAGTGCTTCAATAATTCAGAAGAAGAAACAACAAACTTCATATTTGAATCTCTGTTTTATATGGGTTTTAAAATTAGGCAAAGTTACTCAAATTGAAAGAAACTTGGCCTTTCTTATTACTTTTTAATGACTTAGAAATTAACGTGCATATTTCCGCTTCCAGAAGAGCTCTCTTAGTAAGCCGAAGATAATTATCAAAACCGAAGGTATAAGAAGATTAACTAACTGTATTTCTGATCTATTATCCCTGGTTTTAATAGCATCCAGTGGCCTTAATTTTACCTCCTTGCCCCGAGCATTTATTACACCATTTTCGTCTACCAAATAATCAATAGCGTTCATTAGAAAATCCTTATTACCAAAAGTATGTTTACTAAGCTTATCATAACCTAAAGGAAATGGTTCACCAGAACGTCTTTCAATTTCATTTACAACTAGATCTCCATCCGAACAAACAATCATCTTGGTGGGCTCACTGACGCTTTTAAAGCTTTCACTCCTTTCGTCGGACTCCAAAATCCTGTTTTCATAAAGAGATGTAAAGGTGCCTTCTAATAAATAGGCAATAGATTTCTCTCCACTATTATACTCTTGTTGATCTGTATCTGTTCGAGCGTCATTATAAGTAATAAGGGCTGGAGCGTTTAAAATTTTGGTATATGCCGATGTTTTTAACAATGATGTTTTGACTATTCCTGAACTACGAACCGTGTCAATAGAAGATGCAAATTTGGTCACCACTAAATCTAGATTTTTGGTAATAAGACTTTTCCCAAAGTTATTGATCAATGGAAAAAAACGATATGGAATAGGCTGGATGTTAGGTTTGTTGCCCATATTTCCTACTACCAATGGAACCATAGCGGCACTGCCTCCATCTTTTATCATGTCATAGTTTAACCTAAGGCCATATTTGAAAAACAAATCCTGAAGGTTACTTTCAAAAGGTTGAGCAAAACTCCCTTCCAAACCCACCGAATCTACTTTCAAACCATCCACAAAGAAAAGTGTCTTTCCACCATACATCACATATTGATCAATCTTGTATTTTGTAGAATCATTTATAGGTCTGTCTGGTTTTGGTAAAATCAAGGCATCCAAACCTAAGAAAGACTCCGAAGTGGCTGCATCCACAAAATACAAATCGTAATACTCTTGAAGACTACTTATTAAACCGGCAAAATTCATAGGAGCCAAACTCGTAAACTCAGTTAACAAACCTATCTTCTTTTTTTCTTTCAATGTTAGTTTCCTAAAAGCCGATGCAAAGGAGTATTCTAGGTTTTCATAAGACTGGTTTAGCTTTTGTTCTGCTGATAAGGCCTGATTTCCCTGTAAAAGAAGAACTCCCTGCTGATTTCCCTGGTAAGAAACAAGAGCATAAGGAAAGACCATGGTCTCTGTTTTTCTACCTCCCTTAGTATCAAAAACATTGGTAGGTTGAACCCCTTTGCTATAAAGCGAGTCAATCAAAGCATTTTTCTGAGCAGGATCTCCAATAGAATTGGGGTCAAAAAAACTAAAAGAAACATTTGCTCCGCCATAGTTTTTAAACTCATCAAGCGTTTCCTCTACTGCTTGTTTTAATCTTTCAAAACCACCGGGTAAGTCACTCCCATCCAAAAGTACCTGTATCTCAATAGGCTCATCAAGGTTGCGGACTATATTCTTACTGGCCTCAGAAATACTGTACCTTTTCTCCTCCGTTAAATCCTTTCTAAAAAAGAAAAAGACAGAAATGAGATTGACCAAAACTAGAAGAACAGGAAAAATAAAAGACCTAAAGGTTTTATTCATGAAAGCAATTGCGAGAAATTTGACACAAAAATTACATTATTTTTGAACAAAAACGAATAAATGTTAAACGCAGCATACTGGATTAGAAAATTAGATCTCATTTCTCACCCAGAAGGTGGTTTTTACAAGGAAACTTACAGATCTGATGAAGATGCTGTTTTTGAAATGGCGGGCACTAAAAAGAAAAGAAACTATTCCACTGCCATATATTTTTTAATGGAAAAGGGAAACTTCTCTGCCTTTCATAAAATCCAATCTGATGAACTCTGGCATTTTTATGCTGGCGACCCTTTAGAAATTTTTCATATAGATTTTGACGGAAACCTCATTAAAACAGTTTTAGGGTCTAATCCTGAAAAAGGAGAAGTGTTCCAAGCATGCATCCCTGCTCATGTCTGGTTTGCCTCCAGACCACAGCATGGTTCAGAATATGCATTGGTGGGCTGTACAGTCTCACCCGGATTTGATTTTAATGACTTCCAAATGGCCATAAGAGCCGAATTAGCACAAGAATTTCCATATCATAAACAAATTATTGAAGAGCTTACAAGAGAATAAATATCTTTGCAAAAAATTTTGACTTTTATGCTTCAAAGAATTCAATCTGTTTTACTTCTCCTTTCTGCCGCAGGCCTTGGCATCTTTTTGTCTAACAACATTTGGTCAAGCCAAACAGCTTCTGGAGAAATTATAGTAAACGCTTATCATATTTTAGCCACTAAGGGGAGCTTGGCTTCTTACAGTAAGGATATTTTCTATGTAGCCGTAATGGCTGGAATCGCCATAGTTTTGGCCATTTTCACCATATTCCAGTTTAGAAACAGAGTGAGGCAGATGCTTTTTGTAGCGTTAAACTCGCTTCTAATTGGGGCTGCAGTAGCTGTTAGTATTTACCATGTAAAAAATGACGCCATGACCTTAGAAGGTGCTGGCGAAGGTACTTTTGAGATTGGTCTTTATGCTGGTTTTGCTTCTTTAGCCTTAAACTGGCTGGCGAATAGATTCATCAAAAAAGATGATAAGCTCGTAAAAAGTGCGGATAGAATGAGGTAGTCTATTTCAGATATTTCTGAAGAATAAGCTACTACCCTTTCATTTTTATGAATCCAATAAGTTTCTGAATGGCTCTGCCTCTATGACTTATTGGATTTTTTTGTTCCATTGTCATTTCTGCAAAAGTGGTTTCATAGCCATTTGGAATAAAAATTGGGTCATAGCCAAAGCCCTGAGATCCTCTTTTTTGTGCTATAATTTGACCTTCCACCGTACCGTCAAACATTTCCACCACTCCATCTAAAATAAGCGTGATAACCGTTCTAAACCTCGCCGTTCTATCGCTTTTTCCTTTTAGATTTTCCAGCAATTTGTCCATGTTTTTCTCATGGTTACCATGCTCTCCGGCATATCTTGCAGAATAAACACCTGGCTCTCCGTTAAGGGCATCTACCTCTAAACCGGAGTCGTCTGCCACACAGTTTAAACCATAGGTATTAAAAACATACTGTGCCTTTATCAAGGAATTTCCAGCCATAGAATTGGCGGTCTCTTCTATTTCCTCAAAACACCCTATTTCTTTAAGTGTTTTAACTTCAAAAGTATCTCCTAAAAGGCTCTTTAGCTCGTCTATTTTGTGTGCGTTATTGCTCGCTAAGCAAATTACTGTTTTCATAATTTTTATCCTTACTGAACCCCTTCTTGCATTCTTTCGGCGTTCTCTGCTATTCTAAGCTGCTCCATAAACTCTCCTACTTCTCCATCCATTACGGCAGGTAAATTATACACTGTAAAACCTATTCTGTGATCTGTGACACGGCTTTGAGGATAATTATATGTCCTAATCTTATCCGATCTGTCTCCACTACCCACCAACGACTTCCTCTCAGAACTGACGGCATCATTGTGCTTTTTAAGCTCAGCCTCATAAAGCCTAGACCTAAGAACCGTAAGGGCTTTTGCATAGTTAGCATGCTGCGACCTACCATCTTGACATTCCACCACCGTATTGGTCGGTAAGTGCGTAAGTCTTACAGCAGATTCCGTTTTATTCACGTGCTGCCCTCCTGCTCCAGATGCTCGATAAGTATCTTTTTTGATGTCTGTCTTATTTAAAACAAAATCAACTTCATCTGCCTCTGGCAAAACGGCTACCGAAGCTGCAGAAGTGTGAACACGCCCTTGAGATTCTGTAGCTGGTACCCGCTGTACCCTGTGAACACCAGATTCAAACTTCATCCTACCATAAACATCCTCTCCCTCTATCTCGGAAATGATTTCCTTAAAACCACCAGACGTTCCATGGTTCACATCCATGATAGTCATTTTCCAGCCACTTTGGTTTTCCACAAAACGCTCATACATTCTGAAAAGATCTCCCGCAAAAATAGAGGCTTCGTCACCTCCTGCTCCTGCTCTAATTTCCAAAATCACATTTTTAGCATCATTCGGGTCTCTTGGAATAAGCATTTCTTTCAAAATAACCTCCATTTCCTCCTTACTTGGCTCTAACTCGTCAAGCTCCTCCTTCGCCATTTCTCTTAGCTCCTCATCCTTCTCGTTATTCAGGATTTCTTTAGCTCCTGAGATATTTGCCAAAACCTCTTTATAGGCATTAAACTGATTAACAATTTTTTCAAGATCCTTATATTCCTTACTAATCTTCTTAAACTTGGCCATATCGGATACCACCTCAGGCATCCCTATTTGCTGAGAAACTTCATGAAAACGTTCCTTTATAGCCTCTAACTGTTCTAACATATTTTTCTATTCAGATCGCAAATTTACGACGATTTTTCAGTACCAAGCTATTACCTCCGCTTCTTGCTTTTTAAGAATATCTGGCACTTTGGCTCCTTTCTTCGGAAAACCCACCGGTAAAAGCAAAAAAGGACGTTCATTTTCTGGCCTTTTAAGAATGTTTGATAAAAAACTCATTGGGCTGGGGGTATGGCTCAAAGTAACCAAACCCGCTTGATGAATGGCAGAAATCAAAAAACCACATGCTATTCCCACGCTTTCATTGACGTAGTAATGCTGAATTTTGTGGCCAGAGTCACCTAAACCATAAGATTGCTTAAATACCACAATGAGCCAAGGTGCGTCTTCTAGAAATGGCTTCTGCCAATCTGTGCCCAAAGGCCTTAAATCTTCAAGCCATGTTTCACTCATTCTACCATGATAACTTTCATACTCTTCTTTTTCTGCGGCCTTTCTTATTTCAGCTTTTATACTTGGACTCTGAATGGCACAAAAAGTCCATGGTTGTTTATTTGCTCCACTAGGTGCCGAAGCGGCTGCCATTATAATATTTTCAATGACCTCCTTTGAAACCGGCTCGCCAGAAAAGTCTCTAATAGACCTCCGCTTGATAATTTCTGACCTATTTTCATGACTTTTCTTAAGAACTTCTTCTTCTGGAATTGCCCTAAACTCGAATAACATGTGCTTTTCAGTATTCATTTTATCTTTTTCTTCCGTAAAATAAAATTCTAGTATAAATTTGAATATTAGATGGGATACAAATTACCATTTTTACGGTACTTTGTAATAAGTTTTCGAAACGCAACTAACGTTTTTGAAGTGATACAGTCGCTAAATAAATTGTAATAATTTAAAACATTTCCATTAATGAAAAAATCAGTAGTTTTAACTCTAGCAGTCATTCTAATTGCCTCCTTTTCTAGTTTCTCACAGGGCTTTGATAAGGGTGTAAGTAATGTAAACCTAGGTCTTAACCTTGGCTGGGGAATTGGTGTTCAAGGTAGTTATGATGTTGGAATTACAGAACGCATTAGCATTGGAGCTGGTGCATCTTTTAATACAGGTTATTGGGGATACAATTCCTTTGCTATTGGTGGAAGAGGAGCTTATCACTTTGGTGCTCACTTCAACGATTGGTTTAACTTTGACGATTCTAAATCTGACCCATATGTTGGTGCTACTTTAGGTTTCAGAGGAATTAATGGCAACGGAACTCGTGTCTTAAGCAATGGTGCATTTTTCGGAGGAATGGTAGGTTATAGATATGGCCTGTCTGACAAATTCGGCGTTTATGCAGAAGCAGGTTCTCCTTACTCTTCTGTAGGTATTACTTTTAAACTTTAAGTTTTCGGGCTAAAGCCCACATATTTTTACAAATGGCTTTCTCAATATTTTTGAGAGAGCCATTTTTGTTTAATAGCCCTCCAGAACAATATTTCAAATAGCTGTCTCTATCTTTGAAGCATGAGCACTGAAAATTTCACGCATATAGATCCCCATGGCAACCCTTCTATGGTGGATGTAGGGGATAAGCCCGTTACCAAAAGAATTGCCAAAGCCAGAAGCATTGTGGTTTTGGATAAGGAAATAATGGACAAACTCAATAATGAGGAAATTCATACCAAGAAAGGTCCCGTTTTTCAAACGGCTATCATTGCCGGCGTAATGGCCGCAAAAAAAACGGGTGAGCTTATACCGCTTTGTCATCCGCTTGGTTTGGAAAACTGTCAGGTAGAAATTAGCGTTAACACAAATAACGAAGTAGAGATTATTTGCACCGTTTCATTAACAGGGAAAACGGGCATAGAGATGGAAGCTTTGACAGGTGCCAGCGTAGCCGCCCTCACTATATATGATATGTGTAAGGCCTTTTCTCATCATATTATCATCAAAGAAACTCGCCTTATTGCTAAAAGTGGTGGGAAAAGAGATTTTGATTTGACCACCGCTAAATAGATATGAAAAAACATCAAAAACATGCCAAGCTGATTAAACCAGAAATAGGAAATTTCGGGAGAAATGAATTTGCTCTCGTAGGTGCTCCATGTGGATTAATTCAAGAAACGGCTCAGAAAATATTAGCAAACTTTCCAGAAAATAATTGTACCTATTTAGATGCCGATCATGCTTTTGGCGATAGTGAAATTCCTAACTTAAAGTCGAATGAGCTTATAGACAAAATCAAATTCTTTAGACTAGACAAAGTCTCAATGAATGATTTTGACAAAAAAGTAGCCCTAAACAACCAAGACTTAATTTTAGTCAACGGAAATCATTTTGAAGCCCAAAAGCAATTCGTCTTTATTCACTCAAAAAAGGAAGAATCGCTTAAAAAACGCCTCCCACAGCTTTCAAACGTAGTGGCCTATATCCTTTGCGAAGATATATCAAAACCCTTTAATTGGCTTTTAGAAAAACTGGGTGAGAAACCGACGTTTTCTGTTGAAAACATAGCTGAAATATCGCAAAAAATAAAAGGTTCTATCTCATCGCCTCTCGTAAAGGGATTGATCTTAGCTGGCGGAAAAAGCCAGAGAATGGGAAGTGACAAAGGACAAATAAACTATCACGGTGTGAGCCAGATTGATTTCCTTTTAGCAGAATTCAAAAGTTTAAATGTGGAGCCCTTTGTTTCTTGTAGACCAGATCAATACGAAGAGCATCACAGAATTACCGATAAATTTGATGGATTAGGACCCTATGGAGCTATACTCTCCGCTTTTCAGGCCGATCCAAATGCGGCTTGGTTGGTTTCTGCCTGTGATCTGCCTTTGGTAAACGCTGCGGTTTTTAATACACTCCTAAAAGAACGAGACCCTTCTAAATTGGCTACCTGTTTTTACAATCCAGAAACAGGCTTCCCAGACCCACTCATTACACTTTGGGAGCCTTATGGCTATATGAGGATGCTAGAATTTCTAGCACTTGGCTACTCTTGTCCAAGAAAAGTTTTGATAAATAGTGATGTGAAATTGATTCAAGCTGAACATCCTGAAATTCTTAAAAACGTAAATACGCCAGAGGAAAGGGATGAATACCTTTCGGGAAAAAGTTAAATGCTTAATGGCATTTTAAATCAGGGTGTAGCACTTACCCAAACTTCTCCATCTTCAAAATATTCCTTTTTCCAAATAGGAACGGTTTCTTTGAGGGTGTCTATAGCAAATTGACAAGCTTCAAAAGCTGCTTTTCTATGGGCAGAAGATACCGAAATAATAACGGGTATCTCCCCAATTTTCAAAATGCCAATTCTATGATGAATAGCAATCTTTTCTAATCCAAACTTCTCCAATGCGATCTCCGCTATTTTTCGCATTTCAGAAATTGCCATAGGCCCATAGGCTTCAAAATCTAGACGATATACCGTCTTTCCTTTCGTATTATTTCTTACAGTACCTACAAAGTGGGCTATTCCGCCCACCTTAGCTTCAGACACAAAAGTTTGACAAGCGTCTAGCGAAAGCAGCTCATCCGTTAAAGCAATATCAATATTTGACGTGTTATCATTCATTTTCTTAAATCAACCTCCACTCACTGGTGGAATTAAAACCACTTCGTCCCTTTCTGTAAGTACTAAATTGCCATCACCATACTCTTCATTCACCGCTATTCTTAAGGAAATTAGTTTTGAAAAACTTGGATAATCTTTAATCAATTTTGCTTTAAGTATATCCACGGTGCTTCCATCGGCTAGTTCCACTTCTTTTTCAAAGCCCCCTAGAATTTCCTTGGTGATTCCAAAACACAATATTTTTACTTTCATACCTAAACTTTCGTATAAAACCGTTGAACCACTACAAAAGTGCAACATATATTCAAAATAGCATTACTCTTTTGAGTTATCGAAGCCTACATTTGTTAAAATTCATTGCCTATTTTTGATTTGATGAAAGAGATTAGAAGCATTCTAAAAACCTATGCCGAAAAAGAACCTGAGGAGAAGGTGGCACTCGCCACAGTGGTGCGGGTAGAAGGATCATCTTACAGAAGAATGGGAGCCAGAATGTTGGTTTCAGAAAATGGAACTTGGATAGGAGGAATTAGTGGTGGCTGCTTAGAAGGTGATGCCCTAAAGCGAGCGAGAATGGCCATTTTAAAAGATCGTGCCTCCGTAATTACTTATGACACCTCCACCGACGACGACCACCAAATAGGCGTTGGCCTAGGCTGCAATGGCATCATTGATGTTCTCTTTACCCCGATTGACGAACAAGACCCTTCCAACGCTATTTCGGTACTCCAAGCCACAAACCAGACACCCAGAAAAATCCGTAAATTAATTTCTGTCACCTCTACCGAAGACAAAAAGCTCCTTGGAAAACTCTTGGAGTTTACGGGACTGGAGCGTTTGACAAGTTTGGAGGATTACGCCAATATTGAGAAACTGGATAGCCTTATAGAAAACCTAGATAAGTCAAAAAATATAGTGCTCAATGAGCAACTTACACTGTTTGTTGAGGTGGTTCCACCCGCTTTACAAATTCTACTTTTCGGACATCAGTATGATTTATATCCCCTTATCAAACAGATAAAAGAACTAGGCTGGGATTATACGGTCATTGCACCACCTGCTAAGGTCAGAGATGAAAACGTATTGGCTCCTGAAAATATGAATGAACTGGTTTTTGATGAATTCACCGCAGCCATTTTAATGTCACACTCCTTAAGTACCGACAAAGAAAACCTCCTTAAGTTATCAAAGCGAAAACTTAAATATATAGGGATGCTAGGCCCAAAAGTACGTTCTGAACGAATTTTAAAAGAATTGGCAGAAGAAGGAAATCAAGTATCTGAAGAACTTTTGAAACAAATTTACGCCCCGACAGGTCTAGACATCGGAGCTACCAATCCTGAGGAAATAGCCCTTTCTATATTAGCAGAAATAAAAACGGTCTTTTCTGAAAGAACGGGACTACATTTAAGAGAAAGACAAAGTCCTATTCACATGCGTGATCAACCTATGAATTTCAACTAATGGATTTTATTACCGTAGAAAAAGCCAGTCAAATTGTTTTAGAACATACTTCCAATTTTGGAGTTGAAAGTATCCATTTTACGGCCTCAAAAGGAAGAGTATTGGCAGAAGAAATAACAGCAGATAGAGACTTCCCTCCTTTTGACAGGGTAACCATGGATGGTATTGCTATTCAAGGAAAATCCTACAAAAATGGCCAAAGGGCTTTTAATATAGAAGGCATTCAATATGCCGGAGAGGCACAGAAGACATTGGAGAACCCAAATTCTTGTTTAGAAATAATGACTGGGGCTTCCTTGCCAAAAAACACAGACTCTGTCATCAGGTATGAAGATGTGAACATAAAAAATGGGATAGCCACCTTAATTGATGACCTAGCCATGTTTAAAAACGTGCATAAAAAAGGGCATGACAGAAAAAGAGACGATGTTTTAATACCTAAAGGACATCATCTAAAGAGTGCCGATCTGGCTGTTTTAGCCACTACAGGAAAGCAGCATGTCAAAGTAAACAGGCTACCGAAGATTGCCATCATTACCTCAGGGGATGAGCTCGTGGAAGTCAATGAAGTTCCCGAAAGCCATCAAATTAGAAAATCAAATACCTACGCTATTTCCTCTTTAATAGGGCCTTTTGTTTCGGAAATTAACCAGTTTCACCTCAAAGATGAACTTCAGGAAAGCATTGATATGCTACTTATAATCTGTGATAAGTATGACGCCATCATATTGTCTGGAGGAGTTTCCGCGGGAAAAAAAGACTTTTTCCCGCAAGCCTTGGAAGCTATAGGGGCAGAAAAACTATTTCATAAAATTCAACAAAGACCGGGTAAGCCCATGTGGTTCGGCAAAAAGGGAAAAACTATAGTTTTTGCACTTCCTGGAAATCCTGTTTCTTCGTTTATGTGTGCCGTAAGATATGTTTTGCCTTGGCTTCAGAAATCAATCGGTATCAAAATAGAAAACGAAATGGCCTTTTTGGCTCAAAAAGTAAACTTCAAACCAAGCTTAGGCTATTTTTTACAAGTAAAACTTGAAAACGAAAAAGGAATACTGAAAGCCATTCCAATAGAAGGTGGCGGCTCAGGAGACTTGGCTAATTTAAGTTTAAGCGATGCTTTTTTAGAAATCCCAAACCAAGAAACCACGTCTTTTGATAAGGGAAGCATCTTCCCTGTTTGGCGGTTTTAATTTAACCTTGGGTCTGTAGGATAGTTACTCATAACCTTATAAGAACCACCCATATTTCTAAGCACTTTTCTCCAAAATTCATCTGGCGATGCATCAAAAAGAAGGTTCGTGTCTGTTTCAGAGATTATCCATGAATTCTTTTTCATTTCTGCCTCCAACTGACCATCGCCCCAACCTGAATAGCCTATAAAAAATCGAATATCTTTCTCTTGAACTTTACCAAGATTTAGCAAGCCCTTTAAGATTTCAAAGTCTCCAGACCAAAACAAGCCATTACCTAAGGGAACACTTTCTGGCACCAATTCTCCAAGCCTATGAATATAATGAAGCGTGCTATGTTCTACAGGTCCTCCCACATATAAAGGAAGATCAGAATAGCAATCTTCCACGGCTTCGTGTAAGGTAATATTAGAACGCTGGTTCAAGACCAAGCCAAAGGACCCCTGAACGTTATGCTCGCATAAAAGAATAACGCTACGCTCAAAGTTAGGATCCCCTAGAAAAGGTTCTGCAACAAGTAAACAACCGGAAGTGGGCTCTAATAAGGATTCTGACATATAGCAAACATAAGCTTTAGAGCTTAATATACTTCACCTCTGCCCTAACATTTTCTAAAATCCTTTTTGTTCTTTCTGGTCTGGCATCGGTGATAAAAACCTGACCAAAAGTATCATTGTCAATCTTTTCAATCAGTTTTTGAATTCTGCGGTCATCCAATTTATCGAAGATATCGTCTAACAAAAGAAGCGGTTTTACCTTTTTTTGTATTTCCAATAAATCAAACTGAGCTAGCCTTACCGAAAGTATAAAAGACTTTTTTTGACCTTGAGAACCAAATTTTTTGGCCGGCAAGCCATCCAGTTGAAAAAGATATTCATCTTTATGGACACCCATGGTGGTTCTTTGAGCCAACCTATCTCTCTGTTCGTTTTTTTTGAATTTTGCGGCGAAGCCTTCTAAAACCTCTGTTTGGTAAGAAATACTGATTCTTTCTTTACCTCCACTAATTTCTTGATAGTGTTTGATTATTTCTGGCTCAAATGTTTCTAAAAATTGGGCTCTTTTTTGGGCAATCTCAACAGCCAAAGACACCAATGGCTGTGAATAACTATCCAACATTTGCTGATCAAAATATTCCCTTTCACCAAATTGCTTCAATAAACTGTTTCGCTGATCCATCAGTCTATTGTACTTCTGGTAGGACTTTAGATATTCCACATCAAACTGTGATATAATTCCGTCAAACAGCTTCCGACGTGTATCACTGGCGTCACGAATCATGTCTGTATCATCTGGAGCAATAAGCACCACAGGATATTTGCCAATATGCTCCGTGAGTCTATCATAAGGTACTTTATCTGCCAGAAGCGATTTCTTTTGACCTTTCTGAACAGACAACGTAATATTTTCTGTGCCTTTCTCCGTTACAAAATTACCATCAATAACCATCATAAGCTCATCATGTGTTACGCTTAGTTGGTCTTGTTTTTGGATGGAGCTTTTGGTCAAAGCCAAAAAGTATACGGCATCAATAAGATTCGTTTTACCTTCCCCATTTTCTCCCACAATACAATTTACCCTTTCCGAAAATTGGAATTGAGCGTCGGTATGGTTTCTAAAATTGAAGAGTCTTATTGACTTTAAATACATTTTCTTTGTGCTAATAGGGGCAAATTTGACCAAACAAATGACAATAGCCAAACCATATTTGACTTTGAAAGTCCTATAGAATCAATTTGCTAAGTACAAATTCTCCTTTTTCTTAATTCTCTTGGAGAGATTTAAAGGATATTTTTCTTCTATAAACCTTTAATAACTATTTTTGCTCTCCTTTAAAAAAGGATATCTATTTCGATAGGGATATTTGATTTTGATTTTTTAGAGCTAAGAAAAGTAATAAATATATGGCAGCTACAAAGAAAAAAGAAGCAGCGAAAACTAAATACTCCAAAGAGCAATACCTGTATTGGTATGAATCAATGATGCTTCAGCGTAAGTTTGAAGAAAAAGCAGGTCAATTGTACGGTCAGCAAAAAATTCGTGGATTCTGTCACCTTTATATAGGTCAAGAAGCTTGTTCTTCTGGTGCAGTTTCTGCTCTTGAAAAAGGCGATAAATACATCACTTCTTATAGAGATCATGGACAGCCACTGGCATTGGGTACAAGCCCTAATGCTATCATGGCAGAGCTTTTTGGTAAAGTTACAGGTACCACGAAAGGTAAAGGAGGCTCAATGCACATTTTTGATAAAGAAGTGGGTTTTGTGGGTGGTCACGGTATTGTGGGTGCTCAGATTCCTGTAGGTGCTGGAATTGGTTTTGCAGAAAAATATAAAGGAACTAAAAACCTTTGTATCTGCTATATGGGTGATGGTGCTGTACGTCAAGGAGCTTTTCACGAAGCCTTTAACCTAGCCATGACTTGGAAAATCCCTGTGATTTTTGTAGTGGAAAACAACGGATACGCTATGGGTACTTCTGTAGAAAGAAGCTCAAACGTAAAAGACCTTTACACTTTGGCAGAAGCCTATGACATGCCTGCAGAGCCTGTAGACGCCATGGATGTGGAAGCCGTTCACGAATCAGTAAGCAGAGCAGCAGAAAGAGCAAGAAAAGGAGATGGCCCAACTTACTTAGAGTTTAAAACTTATCGTTTCAGAGGTCACTCTATGTCTGACCCTCAGAAATACAGAACGAAGGAAGAAGTAGCAGAATGGAAGTCTCGTGACCCAATCGAGATGACTAAAGAGCGTATTCTTTCTGGTAAAATTGCTACCGAAGAAGAATTAGCCGCTATCGATAGTAAAATAAAAGGTCAGGTGGCGGAATCTGTGAAATTTGCAGAAGAATCTCCTTACCCAGATGCTTCAGATGCCTTTAAAGACATATATGTACAAGAAGATTATCCATTTTTAATGGAATAATTTATTCTAAAATCTATTGGAAAAGGCACTTAGGTGCCTTTTCTTTTGATATTCAGCGTAGTTATAAAAAGCATTTAATACATTTTGAGCAAAGGAATGATTGAAATAGAAATCATTTAACTAAATTTGCACCTCGAAAATTTAAGCGAAAGCATCAGATGGCAAAAAAGAAAGACGACAAGTCAGGTATTGAGATTCTAGAAAGTGCAGAGGCCCTTCAGAAAGAATTTAGCAAAGCTGAAAGCTTCTTTGAAAAAAATAAGAACCTGTTCGGAATTATTGGTGGAGTAGTGATAGTTATTGCTCTAGCGATAGTTGGCTATAACTATTGGATGAAACAACAGACTGCGGAAACACAGACTGCTATGTTTGATTCTGTTTATTATTTTGAAGCAGATTCTTTAGATCTTGCTCTTCAAGGAACAGGAGGTAACGCGGGTCTTTTAGAAATAACAGAAAAGTATGGCTCTACTCCAGCAGGCAACTTGGCTAAATATTATGTAGGCGTGACTTACATGAAACAAGGTAAATTTGATGATGCTATATCTTATCTAAAAGATTTTAGTGCTAGTGATTTAGTGATTCAAGGAAAAACATACGCCTTGATTGGTGATGCATACCTTGAAAAAGGAGATACTGATGAAGCCATTTCTTATTATCAAAAAGCGGCTGACTATAAAGTTAATAAAGAGATTACCCCAGGATACCTTATGAAGTTGGCTACAGCCTACGAGGTGGCTGGTGATAAAAAGGGTGCGATGAAGGCTTACTCGGAGATTATGGAAAAATATCCAATGTCTACTAACGTTTTAGCTGCTACCAAGTATAAGACGAAATTAGAAACTGAGGCTGGTAACTAACCCAAGCATAATAATATTTATAAGGGGTAAGCCAGCAGGTTTATCCCTTTTTTTATAAATCAATTTTTAGAAAAATGAGCTCAGCACATAAAAACCTTTCTGTTTATAACACCGATGGTATTATAGATATTTCTAATAAGAAGTTTGCGGTAGTCGTGGCAGAATGGAATGAAGAAATTACTGGTGCTTTATACCAAGGCGTTTTTGACACCCTACTTAAACATGGTGCCCAGAAGGAGAATATCATTAAAGTGGATGTTCCTGGTAGTTATGAACTAAGCTATGGTGCTCAGGTTTTTGCCGCGAAAGAAAACATTGACGCCGTAATAGCCATAGGATGTGTTATTCAGGGAGAAACAAAACATAACGATTATATCAATAACGCCGTAGCTCAAGGGCTTACCACCGTTAGTTTGAAATATAACAAGCCTGTGATTTTTGGGGTTTTAACACCAAACACGCATCAGCAAGCGGTAGATAGGGCAGGAGGAATTCATGGCAACAAAGGAGACGAAGCCGCGATTACGGCAGTGAAGATGTTGAGTTTGAAATGAGATAAAAGTGATTTTGGATTGCGGATTTAAATAATTATTTATGAATCAAAATGTTCTAAAAGACCGGTTTAAAAAATGGGCTATTAGCACGATTCATTTTCTTAGAAAACTACCAAGTAATCCTGAATTCAAAGTGGTACGATATCAATTAATAAAAAGTTCTAGTTCTTCTGCGGCTAATTATCGAGCAGCTTGTAGAGGAAAATCAACGGCTGATTTTGTCAACAAATTAAAGATCGTTGAAGAGGAGTTAGATGAAAGTTTATTTTGGTTTGAATTTATTGAAGGTATTTCTAATGATTTTAATTTAGAAATTCAGCCACTGTATAAAGAAGGTGATGAGCTTCTTTCTATAATTGTGGCTTCAATAAAAACTATCAATTCAAAAAATCAGAAATCTTAAATCCCAAATCAGAAATTATTCAATACAGTTATCATAAAAGGAAAATTATTATAAAATGCAAGTTTGGAAATTTGGAGGCACTTCCGTTGGAAAGCCAGAACGTATGAAATCAATTAGGGACTTAGTTACGGCTAACGATACCCGAAAAATTGTGGTTTTATCTGCCTTATCTGGCTCTACAAATGCCCTTTTGAGCATTGGAGAAGCTTTATCTGGAGGTGATAGAAAATCTGCTTTTAGTAAAATTGATGAGCTATTTGCTCACTATGAAACATTTATAGAGGAGCTATTTGTTACCGAAGAAGGCCTTGTAGAAGGGAAAAAAATTATTGAAAAAGAGTTTAGCTTTATCAGCTCTCTGGCCAATGTCAACATATACACCCCAAAGCAAGACAAAAAGATGGTGGCCGAAGGTGAAATTTTGAGCACACAGCTATTTGCGGCATATATGAAGGAGCAAGGAGAATCTGTGGTGCTACTTCCTGCCCTAGAATTTATGAGTATTGATACGGATGGCGAACCTGAGTTCAAGAAAATAGGAGAAAAGCTAGGAGTCATACTTCAAAACCAAGCCGAACAAATATTGGTAACGCAAGGATTTATCTGTAGAAACCCAAGAGGCGAAGTTGATAACCTTAAAAGAGGGGGTTCTGACTATACGGCTTCTCTTATTGGTGGAGCCATAAAAGCAGAAGAAATTCAAATCTGGACCGATATTGACGGCATGCATAATAACGACCCGAGGATAGTTAAAAGAACTTTCCCTGTGCGTGAATTGCTTTTTGAAGAAGCGGCCGAATTAGCCTACTTTGGAGCTAAAATATTGCATCCAAGCACCATTACGCCTGCAAAAATGGGAGGCGTACCGGTAAGGTTAAAAAACACCATGGCTCCAGAAGCAGCCGGCACTTTGATTACTTCTAAGATTAGTGATGGAGCAGAAATAAAGGCCATTGCCGCAAAAGACAATATCACGGCCATTTATGTGCATTCTACCAGAATGCTGAATGCCTATGGTTTCTTGAGAAAGGTTTTTGATGTTTTTGAAAAATACAAAACACCTGTAGACATGATTACCACCTCAGAAGTTTCTGTGGCCGTGACCATTGACAACTCTGAAAGATTGGAGGAAATTAGTGCCGAACTAAGACTCTTTGCCGACCTAGAAGAAAACGACAGAAATCAGAGTATTATCTGTGTTGTTGGAAATTTCTTGGCCGACAAATCTGGTATTGCCATCAAAATTTTGGAAGCCGTTAAACACATTCCAATCAGAATGATTTCTTACGGTGCTTCTGAACATAACATCTCTCTTTTAGTAGATTCTGTTCACAAAAATGACGCATTGGAGGCTTTAAACGAGGGTCTCTTTAAATTTGAAAACTAATGGAAGCCTTAATCTCTGTTTTTACCAAAGATCTTAAAAAGCTCAAAGAAGAAGTTTTGAGCTATGACTCAGAAGACGATTTGTTTTCTGTTGCTCCAGGAATCACTAATTCTGGTGGAAATTTAGCCATGCATTTAAATGGGAATTTGAAACATTTCATTGGTGACATCTTGGGCAAATCTGGTTATGTCAGAAACAGAGACGAGGAATTTTCAGGAAGGTTTTCTATTGAGAAAATTGTGGCAGATATAGAAGAGACTATCACTGTGGTGTCTGAAACCATCGGTGCTTTGAGTGCTTCGGACTTATCACGGCCTTACCCTGAAAACATATTTGGTGGCGAAATGAAAACAGACTTTTTCCTTTACCACCTTTTAGGTCATTTGAATTATCACTTAGGCCAAATAAACTACCATAGACGACTAATAAATAAGTAATTATGCTTCAAATAGCCTATATTAAAGATAATAAAGAGACGGTTTTAGCTGGACTGCAAAAGAGAAATTTTAAAGATGCCGAAAGCATTATTGACAATGCTCTGGAGCTGGATCTAAAAAGAAGAAACACGCAGCAAGAACTGGACGAAGTTTTATCAAAGTCAAATAGCATTGCCAAAGAGATTGGTATGCTGATGAAGTCTGGTAAAAAAGAAGAAGCGGAAGCTGCCAAAGCAGAAACTGGTGATTTAAAAGCGAAATCAAAGGAACTGGATGAACAATTAAAAGAACTTGCTGCCGAGCTGCAAGATCTCATGTACACCATTCCCAATCTTCCGCATGCGTCTGTTCCTGCTGGAAGAACACCAGAAGATAACGAGGAAATTTACAAGCACGGTGGTGTTCCTGTTTTGCATGAGGGAGCCAAGCCTCACTGGGAGCTAATTTCGGATTATGATATCATAGACTTCGAATTGGGAAATAAAGTAACGGGTGCCGGCTTTCCTTTTTATAAAGGCAAGGGAGCTAAAATTCAGCGAGCCCTTATCAATTTCTTCCTAAACGAAGCCGAAGCTGCTGGTTATGGTGAAATACAGCCACCTATCATGATAAATGAGGCTTCTGGATATGGAACGGGACAGCTGCCAGACAAAGAGGGCCAAATGTATGAGGCTACGGCCGACAAGCTCTTTTTGATACCTACGGCAGAAGTCCCTCTAACAAACATGTATAGAGACGAGATTATTAAAGAGGAAGCTCTTCCGATAAAACATGCTGCCTACACGCCGTGCTTTAGAAGAGAAGCAGGAAGCTGGGGTGCACACGTAAGAGGTTTAAATAGATTGCACCAGTTTGATAAAATTGAGATTATTCAAATTACCAAACCTGAAGATTCTTATGCTGCTCTAGAAGAAATGGTGGAGCACGTAAAAGGTTTATTGGAGAAATTGGATCTTCCTTACAGAATTTTACGCCTTTGTGGTGGTGATATGGGCTTTACGTCTGCACTTACTTACGACTTTGAAGTTTATTCTGCCGCACAAGAAAGATGGCTGGAAGTGAGCTCTGTTTCTAATTTTGAAAACTATCAATCTAATAGACTGAAATTACGCTATAAAGTAGACGGCAAAACGCAGTTGCTGCATACCTTAAATGGTTCGGCACTGGCTTTACCTAGAATTTTGGCTTCTATTTTAGAGAATAATCAAACCCCCGAGGGTATTGTTGTTCCTAAATTTTTGCAGCCGCTTTGTGGCTTCGACATAATTAGTTAGACCATGAAAAAGTCGGACTTGCGTAAAGTATACCTTGAAAAGCGATTCCTGCTAAGCCCTACAGAGGTTTCTAAAAAGAGCTTGGCGATAAAGGAATTGCTTTTCAGTAGACTTATGATGCACCGGTACGACAAGGTGCATTGTTTTCTGCCTGTAAAAGACCGAAACGAGGTGGATACCACCATTATCATCCATACGCTTCACAAAGACTTCCCCACAAGTGTATATGTGCCTAAAATAAGAGAAAGTGGCGTGCTAACGCATCATCTCTTCGAATCCAACACAGAGACAGCCAAAAACAAATGGGGCGTACCTGAGCCCACTACAGAAGGAATCTATTCTGAGGAGTTTTTTGATACCGATGACGACATTCTGATTCTGGTTCCCCTACTAGCCTTTGATAAAAAAGGCCAACGAGTAGGCTACGGAAAAGGTTTCTACGACCGTTTTCTAGAACTAGCCACCGAAAACACCACCATAGCAGGCTTATCGTTTTTTGAAGCAGAAGAAGAAATTGATGATGTGGAGGAGACGGATGTTCCTTTACATTATGTGATTACTCCAGAGCGGATTTATAGTTTTTAGGGGAATTTGACTTAGCTTTATAGAACTATGAGCGAGCAAAAAGATTCAGTTCCAGAAAACAATTCCGAACCTAATAAAACGGAGGTCCTAGATATTCCTGAGTGGCACAAAGCTATTTTGGATGAACGATATGAGGAATACTTGAAAGACCCAAATAGAGGAATAAGCCTTGAAGAGTTTAAGAAAAAGCTTATTAGAGATGGTCTTATTTGAAATATTTATACGTTCCCTTGACCCTGAAACTCTGCAAGCGGCTTATAAATTTTCGAACCTCCATGATTTTATAGTCGTAGTGGCCATTGCTGATAAAAATACCTTGACGAAAAGCCACAAAACCATCCCTTTTCTGCCTTTAACTAACATTTACTTCCAATTGCCGACATTTACAACAATAACTAAACGTTACGAAATTCAGCCCTTTTTTATCTAAGACATTTCTTATAAATTTATGGCGGCTAGAGCCATAAATATGAATACATCTATTTTTTTAATTGATGTATTATGCCTGAAAAAAAACAAGATAATAGATTTAGTTCGGATAAGGTTGCTGCTTGGGGCAAAGCCCTTTCAGAGTGGAAATGGTTGATAAAGCTAATTGTTCTATTAGTTCTTGCAATCATTTATAAATCTCCAATTCTCTTAATTCTTGACGGAATACATATCAAAGAAATTCTGGGCTCTTTGAAAAACCCTTAAACAAATTTCATGTTTATCGAAAAATGTAAACAATGTTTACTTAAAAAGTAATTAAGAGCTCTCAACTTTACTTGAAATAAGAACAAGTTTTGAATATGAAACTCTTAAAAATAATCGAACAGTTAGGGAATATTCCAATTAGATGGGCAACTAAAATTCTTTCAGCTTTCGAAAATCACCCAAAAACTCTAATGTGGCTCGGAATACTAGCACTTGTGACAATAAGTGATAATGCAGGTGGATTGCCTTTTATGGCTGGTATTGTCGAATCTATAAGAGGGTTATTAAAAAAATAATACACACAAAAACACTACTTCCCGTGCCGGAAATAATTCATAATTTCTCAAGTGGAATCCGACTTAACAATATTAAGGACTTTTAGAATTTCTCTATATCTTCGTTTAATGTTAAGGCAAGGTGAAAGCTTCAAACATAAGTTAATCATTAAAAGTATGTAGTTTTCTATTCTAGAAAAACACGCTTATTTCGCCAAAATAAAAAACACAACTTATGCTACCCATTAGAAACCTAGACGAAAAAATAACCTATTATTTGGGTGCTGGAGCAAGTGCAAATGCCATTCCAATGGTTGGTCAAATAGCTGATAGACTTAAAGATTTCAAAGAGTTTCTCATAGGGTTTCAACGGCGATATGGAGAAAATACCAAAACCCCTTTAATTACCGAAAATTTAGATAACCTAAAAAACCTCTGCCGGAAATGGTCACAATTGGTCCTACTCTCTCCTAGCATAGATACTTTAGCCAAACGATATAATGACCAAGGGAATGACCAGGAATACTTTGATTATAAAGTTTTTCTTTGCGTTCTTTTCAACTATTTTCATTATTCAAAGAAGAGAAAAGACGATAAAGAAGCGTATGTTAGCAGTGAGCTTGAGGGCAGATATGAAAACCTAATTCGTTCCATCAATCACTCTTCTAGTTCTTCAGAATCAATATTTACCGTTCCCAAGAACTTCAATTTCATTTCATGGAATTACGACTTCCAACTGGAAGCTACTTTGAATAGAGACAGAGTAAATGTAGACCAAAATCAGGCTCTTGATGAAAATTTAACTCGTCCTTTCGAGCTCGATATTATAAATTTAAATGGCTCCTCTCAGGTATTAGATGAGCTCCAAGAAAAGGTCAAACTTTCTGAACCTGTTTTGCTCGAATTTTTAATCAAAATCTATTTAAAACTTATAAACAAGCCACAGGAAAACCCTTTAAAATTTGCTTGGGAAGAAGATGCTGATAAAAATATATCAATGTTGAATCAATTCGCTGGAAAATCGAAATACGTTGTCATAGTAGGATACTCATTTCCTTCGTTTAACAGAGACGTTGATAATGCTTTTTTCCACAACTTAAAATCCGGAACTAAAATTTTTACCCAAGGATATGACTACGCAGACTCCGTAAGAATCGAAAAATATTTAAGACAAACCTTTATTGATGAAAAACCACGGTTCAAAATAACTCCTGTTGAGAGCCCTTTTTTCTATGTGCCTGCGGAATACTTTTTAAATAAGAAGGGTTACACATGGGATGTTGGTTAATCAACTAATTATATAAGATGTTTTCTCTTAAAAGAAATTACACTTCCAAATTAAACCTTTTACCACTACTTTTGCATTCCAAACAGTTTAACCAGCTTAATTGTTGGCTTTTATAAAGGAACCAAAGAGAACAGACCTATCTCTTTATTACATAAAAAATGCTCTGCCATGGGTCGGGGGGCATGATAATTAACATGAAAGTAGCAGTAGTAGGTGCCACTGGTCTTGTAGGTGGCGAAATCTTAAAAGTATTAGCGGAGAGAAACTTTCCGGTAACAGAAATCATCCCTGTAGCCTCTGAGAGGTCTATCGGAAACAAGGTTTCTTATAAGGGTACAGAATACACGGTCGTGGGTTTTGAAGACGCTATAAAGATGAAACCAAACGTTGCCATTTTTTCTGCAGGTGGCGACACCTCTTTAAATGTAGCTCCAAAGTTTGCAGAAGCAGGCATTACGGTGATTGACAACTCGTCTGCTTGGAGAATGGATCCAACAAAGAAATTGGTAGTACCTGAGGTTAACGCTAGTTCTTTAACCGCAGAAGACAAAATCATTGCCAATCCAAACTGCTCTACCATTCAAATGGTCGTAGTTTTGAAGCCGCTTCATGATAAGTATAAAGTTAAGAGGGTGGTGGTTAGCACCTACCAATCTGTGACGGGTTCTGGTAAAAAAGCCGTAGATCAGTTATTTGACGAACGTGCAGGAAAGGCGGTAACCAATCCTGCTTACCCTCATAAAATAGATTTGAACGTCATTCCTCATATTGATGTATTCCAAGAAAACGGATATACCAAAGAGGAAATGAAAATGATAAAAGAGACCAACAAAATCATGGAAGACGATAGTATCCGCGTTACGGCTACTACGGTTCGTATTCCTACGGTTGGTGGGCACTCTGAATCTCTTAACATTGAGTTTGAGAATGATTTCGACTTAGACGAAGTGAAATCACTTTTGGCAAACATGGAAGGCGTGGTTGTTCAAGATGACCCTGCCAATAATGTTTATCCTATGCCGCTTAATGCTCACGGAAAAAACGAGACTTTTGTTGGAAGAATTAGAAGAGACGAGTCTCAAGCAAATACACTGAACCTATGGTGTGTTGCGGATAATCTTCGTAAGGGAGCTGCTACCAATGCAGTTCAAATTGCGGAATATTTGAATGGAAAGGGAATGATTTAATTCCTTAATTAAATGAATTAAAATCCTGCCCTCGGGCGGGATTTTTTGGTTAAAACCTATCTCAAATGCTTATCTATTTTGCCGATTAAAGTCCTATAAACATCCATATTCGTTCAAAGAGGCCATAGAACCAGAAAAAGCATACACTTTTGATTGATATTCCAGTAAAACATGACGCAAACTCAAAAAGGAATTTTGTTCGTAGCTCTAGGAGCCATTTGCTTTTCGGCTAAGGCCATTTTTATTAAACTGGCTTATCAAACCTACGATGTTGACGATATCACCCTTCTTACACTCCGTTTTGGTTATGCCTTGCCTGTGTTCCTAATCATTGCTTTATGGCGATTTAAACAAGGACAATTACAAAGCATAAGTAAAAGAGATTGGGGCTTTATAGCGATTCTGGCCATGCTCGGTTATTATTGGGCCAGCTGGTTTGATTTTAAAGGTCTGGTTTACATTTCGGCTGGTTTAGAAAGAATTATCCTTTTTATATACCCTACGCTGGTGGTTCTTTTCTCTCGTATATTTTTAAATAAACGTATCAGCAGAAATGCCATCATCGCTTTAATCATTACTTATATCGGTGTTTTAATTATTGCGGCGGAGCCTCGCATTTTTGAATCACAAAACTTCTTGAAAGGTGGCACTTTTATTATAATCAGTGCCATTACTTATTCTTTATATCTGGTTTTTGGTGGGGAGTTGATAAACAAATACGGCTCTATCAATTTCAACAGTATCTCTATGGTACTTTCTTCTTTATATGTTTTGTTACACTTCAATCTATTCTCCGATATTAAATTTGAGAGCATTGAAATGGGCGTTCATATTTACGGTATTCTACTGGCCATAGTCAGCACTATTATCCCAACATTCTTAGTGATGGAGGGCATAAAACTTTTAGGAGCAAACAAAGCATCCATTGTGGCCAGCATTGGGCCTGTTTCTACCATATTACTGGCCTATATTTTCTTAAATGAAGTTTTGAGCATTCAGGAAATCATGGGTTCTGCTTTGGTTTTGGCGGGTGTGCTAATGATTGGGAAAAGCTAAAAGGAAACTTACCCGTAAATCCTATTGTTTACTTAGTAGGCTTAAAACCCTGTTTCGCATTAGAAACAGATAGTTTCATATATGCGAAATGCATTTTATTGCGTTTTAAGAAAAGCGAAAGGAAATAAGAAATTGTAACCACTTTATTTAAAGAAGGTTGTGATTTGCTTCAATAGAATAGTCTAAAAGTATCTTTAATTATTTCATTTATTAACAACTCATTTACAACCTCCACCCTTTTTCCTGCATCTAAGAAGTATACATCCTAAATATTAAGACAATGAAAAAGCTAATAACAATAATTTTCCTGGGCCTTTTCGGACTAACCGCCGCCGCTCAGACCACCTATGAAAGGTACGACGACAGATACTACTACGACGAGGAGTTTGACTGGCACTGGGACGTGCGTGTGCGTATTTCAGATGGTATTAAAACCGGACAAATAACAAATTGGGAGTCTAAAAGACTTTATAATAAGTTAGAAAAAATAGAAGAGAAAGAGTACGACTACATGGCAGATGGCAACTACGACGAGTGGGAGCAAGATGATGTGTGGCAAGACGTAACTTGGTTAAACAGGAAAGTAGGTCTAGAATTGAACGACTACGACAGAAGCTACTATGGTTTCAACAGAATCTATATCGGTTTTAACACTTATCCATTCTGGTATAATAGATACTACGGGAATGGCTGGAATTTCTACAGATTTGACAACCTAGGTTGGGGAAGTTATAGATATGGCTATGCTCCAAGATATTACTATCCAAGAACTAACGTATACGTTTATAATAACGAACGTTATATCTACAAAAACGGTAGAAGATACGAGAACCACAATGTGTATTCGAAAGGAAATAGTAGAAACTCTGCCATAGATAATAGAGCAAACTCAAATGCGGTTAGAAGAGACAGAACAAGTCCTAGCAACAGAGTTGGTACTTCTAGCAGAACCTCTAACGCTGCATCTGGAAGAACCTACGGAAACGCTGGAAGAACTTCAAGCAGCACCAGACCTAGCAGCTCTGCAAGTGGCAGAACTTACAGCCCTAGTTCTTCATCTAGCAGAAGTAACGGAAACAGCTCTGTAAGACCTTCGAGTTCTAGCAGAAGTAGTAGCGACAGCTCTGTCAGACCTTCGAGCTCTAGCAGAAGTAGCAGCAATAGTTCTGTAAGACCTTCGAGCTCTAGCAGAAGTAGCAGCAATAGCTCTGTGAGACCTTCGAGCTCTAGCAGAAGTAGCAGCTCTGTGAGACCTTCGAGCTCTAGCAGAAGTAGCAGCTCTGTGAGAACTTCGAGCACTAGTAGACCAAGTTCAACAGCAAAATCTAGCAGAAGCTCCTCATCTAGAAGTTCAGGAACAAGTTCTTCTTCTAGAGGCTCATCCTCAAGAAGTTCTAGAGACTAGAAAAAACTATTTTAGGATGGAAAAAAAGAAACCCAAATGGCAAATGCCATTTGGGTTTCTTTTTTGTCTTGAAACTTGAATAAGGATGAACCTTACTTCTCAATTCCTTTACCCGTGGCTGCCCAGTAAATGCCGCCATAAAGGTGATCAAGGAAAGTTTGATCTGAATATATGGCTCCTATATGACCTAAGCCCGTATAGAAAGCTCTTCCACCATCATAGTTATGATACCAAGCGATTGGGTGAAAGTCGCCCATTCCTTTTCCTTCGTTATCTCCCCATTTGGCGTAAGGCTTGTAAGTCTTTTCGTCTACAGAAACTAAATACTTAAGGTCTTTTGATAAAGCTGGCTTTTGGTACTCATACCACTCATCTGTCCATAATAATTTTTTAGGAAAACGCTCCATTCCTGGAAAATTACTATCTTCTACTTTCAAGTAAGCCGTTTGCTGAGCTGGGTGAATTTTAAACATCATACCCACCATTTTTGTGTACCACTCCCAGTCATACTCTGTATCTGCGGCTGCATGTACCCCTACAAAACCTCCACCATTTTTTATGTACTTTTCAAAAGCTGCTTGCTGCTCCGCATTTAAAATATCTCCTGTGGTGCTTAGAAAAATTACCACATCATACTTCTTAAGGTTATCGTCATTAAAGACACTAGCAGACTCCTGCCAATCTACTTGAAAAGAATGTCTAGCCGCCAAACTTCTTACTCCTGCCACACCCTCATGAATAGATTCATGGTGAAAACCTGCTGTTTTTGTAAACAAAAGAGCTTTTAAGCCTCCGTTTTGAGCATTGGCTGTAAATGCTATCGTAAGTAAACACAGCAATGCTACTATCTTATTTCTCATACTTCAATTAGGTTTATGATTTAAAAAACTTGAAGTACTCTAATAAAAGTGTTATTGCCAAATCAAAGTAGATAAACAGCTCCAGTCCGCCCCTCATTAACGCATACTTGGGTTGACTTTTAATACCGCTTCAGTCAACCCACTTGCTAGCTTTTCTAAATCAATATTCAGTTCCTCTTTAGATACTTTCATGACCATTTGCGTCAGAGAAGAAGTCAAGGCATCAAAGCCATGAAACGTCCCTAAAATCCCACCAGCTAAGGCCGCCGTGGTATCATTATCTCTACCGTAGTTGACCAAAAACTGCAATGTTTCTTCAAACTTATACTCACTGTAAAGCATGGCTACCAGCACCTGAAGATATATTTCTCCTGCATGAAAAGCCATGTCTTGTTGGTGAGCATCCAGTAATTCAAAGACTGTTTCTAAGGATTTACCTTTAGACTGCTCCGCTATTTCTAGAGCATTTTCCAGTATTTTTATTGAGGTACGACCCACCAGTCTACTCTCTGAATATTGATAGGGGTCAATCTCTTTCAGTAGGTTAATAACGCTTTCCTTTGAAGGGTTTTCGGCCATGGCCGCCGCAGTGATGACGGCAGATAAACTGCTCAAATCCCTTGCATAACCAATATCAAAAATGCTCAACTTGTACATTTCATTGTACGCTTTGAGCGGTTCTTCTGGGAAAAAAGCACCAATGGCCGTAGCATACAATAAACCGGCACAAACCATTTCGCCACCATAAAAAGAGCTCAAGCCATCTGCAAAACCTACTAAGTCATTCTCTTTATAGGGACGAGCCACTTTCACCCATTCCTTTAGCCAATCTGTCTTTAAAACTTTTACTTCTGGGCTATCATTTCCTGCTGATGCATCTTCATAAAAAGTTAAGATTTCAGTCGCAAAATCCTTGGGGTCTAAATCTGTAGATTTTTGTTTCGCCAGATACTTAAATACCAGCTCCTTCCATCTGGTGTCATCTGTGGTGCCACCAGATGGAAGATTATGTTTCCAAGGCCCTTCTGCTGAAGCCTCCCTGTTTAGAGGATAGAGTTTGTCCACAAAACCATAAGTGGTTTTGATTTCATATCTATTCCACATTTCGATAGGAGCACCCATGGCATCCCCAACGGCAGAGCCTACAATATTTCCCAAAATTTTATTGTAAAGACGCTCTTGTTTTGTGTTTGCCATAGCTTGTATTATTTTATGATAGCATTTCGGTGGCTTCGTCCATCAAACTTTTTTTCTGTTCCAAAGACAATTTTAATGGTAACTGAGCCAAGCCAATAAGTCTTCTTAAAATTTCAGCAGCCACATATTTATGCAGTAATTTCTCGTCGATGCTTCTTTCTTTTTCGTACTGGCTTTTGGTAAATGCTATGAAGTCTTCCGACAATCCCGCCAATTTAAAATGTGCCAGCATCACGCCCAAATCAAACTCCGGGTCTCCTATAAAAGCAAACTCAGGATCAATCACCTTGAGACTGTCTCCGACCTTTAGCCAACTTCCTGGATAGAAATCTCCATGGAGTAATGTCTTTCCTTCAGCTAAATATCGGTCTCCAACACGCTTAATTTCATGCTTTAATCCTTCATTTTCTTTTAATGGTTTTGCCATGTTTTGGAGTCCCTCTTGCACAGCATTTAGATTAAAACCATTATCGTCCAAATAAGGATAGTTGAAAATATGCTCATGGTTAAGAGCTTTCATTTCAGAATTGTCTGGAAAAATATTGGGTTTCAAACCATGTAAGGTGGTCATGTATTTTATCAATACAACAATCTCCTGTTTCGTGATTTCAATGTTTCCAGCATAAAGTCCAAGAAAGTCTGTTCCCTCTCCCAAGTCTTCCATGACCAAGACATGATTTTCTTCGTCAAAGTCCAAAATCTCTGGCGAAAACGAACTAATAAATTCCGACGGTGAAGTCGCTTCATAAAAGGCATGCTCTACCGCTATTCGTTCAATTGGAGCTGGAACTTGCTTATATTTTTCTACATATGCTCTAGATTGTTTAACAATAAAGCTAAATTTTTTGGTTTTTACACGAGCCACAAAATTCATATTTCCTTCGCCTGCTTTAGCGTATTCCAGTAGTTCGTCCTCCGCTTTCAACCAACCCTTTCTCCTAAAATAGGCTTCCGTTTCCTTACTTAGCTTTTCCGTTAAAATCATTTAAAACCATTTTTGTTCAATAACACCTACGTATTTGTTCGCTAAAATGCCTTCTCCAAGATAAATATTGATGTTTGGGTATAAATTATAGTTCTGAATATGCTCCACATCTAGCCAGCATACCTCTAAAGCTGAGGTTTCCTCAGGGTTTAATATGGGTTGACCACTAGAAATACGACACTCAAATATCTGATGCAGTGTTCGCTGCTTTTCTCTTACCACCTCGGCAGTAAGAAACGCTTCCCCCACTTTAATGTCAATTTGTATTTCTTCAAAAAACTCTCTTTTAAGAGCTTCTTTCATGTCTTCTCCAAATTCCAGATTACCACCAGGAAGAGCAAAAACGTCTACTCCTCCGTAATTATAACGCATGGTTAAAACCTTATTTCCTTCTTTTATAATTCCTGCTACTCTTACTTTCAAATTTCCTTCATTTAGTGTTGCCAATTTGGCCTCTTTTTAGAAGAAATCAATAGAAATTTTAAAAGAAATAAATGACCACATACCAACGCACCCGTTTTGTTAATAAAATTTCAACCGATTGCATAAAATTTTTCTTTATTTGCTTATCTTTAAATTTCTTCTTGAAATAATTCAACTCCTATGAACAAAAACATATTGCTAATAGCAATATCCTTTTTAGCCTTTAAGGCAAAATCACAAAGCATTGCAAGCTTTAAGGTAAGCCCTAAAGCCTACAATGCCCATAACCTGTCGTTTAATGCCCAAGTAGTACTTGACAACCTTACCTTTTTAAATGAAAATCAGCTTTCTCTCATAGAAGTAAGAGAAGGCGTAAAACACGAGGTGCCTTTTCAAATAGAGCATGGGAAAAGTAGAATTTTGCATTGGAAAATAAACGAAGAAAGCACTTCTGGTACTCTTAGATACGAGCTCATAAAAAGGAAGCCCAATGTTCTGACTTCTAAATTAGAACTTAAAAGAGAAAATGGTTTATTGAAGATAAACCATCAAAACTCAACCTTACTGGGATATCAATATGAATTTATGCCAGCACCTGCGGGCAAAGACCCTGCTTACGGCCGAAGCGGATTTATTCACCCACTAAACACGCCTAAAGGAGATACGCTAACTTGGATTCAGCCAGCAGATCATTACCATCATTATGGCCTATGGAATCCATGGACGCATGTTCTTTTTGAAGGGGATACCTTAGATTTTTGGAACTTGAACAAGAAACAAGGTACCGTACGCTTCGCTCAGTTTCTGAGCCAAGAAGAAGGTTCCATCTTCGCATCCTATGCTACCCTTCATGAGCATGTAGTTTTCAAAAATGGTAAAGAGACTGTTGCACTTAATGAAGTGCAAAATGTACGCGTTTATCAGCCAGAAAAGGACGTTTACGTTTTAGATTTTTCTATTGATATGAGCCCCGCAGGAGATGCTCCTTTTCATATATTAGAATACAGGTATGGCGGTTTTGGCTGGAGAGCCACGGAGCAATGGAATGATAAAAATAGTACCGTAATCACTTCTGAAGGAAAATCTAGAAAAGATTCTGACGGCAGTACAGCAAGGTGGTGCATTGTAAAAGGCGAGTTAGGCAAAAACTATGGCGGTGCGGTTTTGATGTCTCATCCGACCAACTTCAACCATCCAGAACCTTTAAGAATTTGGCCTGAAGGCTCCAATGGCGACGGCGACCTATTTGTGAACTTTGCACCTACCAAAAACATGGATTGGATTTTGGAACCCAACAAAACCTATAATCTGAAATACAGGATTTTAGTATTTAATGGCGATATGACTACAGAAAAGGCTGAGGCAGCATGGCAGTCATATGTCAACCCTATAAAAATTGAAACAACCATTTTAAAATGAATAAAATAAAAGTAAGCTCCCTGAACAGAAGAAGCTTTATCAAAAAAACCGCTGTGGCGGTGGCTTTACCGTACATTGTACCATCCACGGTTTTTGGTAAAAGTGCTCCTAGTAACAAAATAAATATTGGTCAGATTGGCTGTGGAAGAATAGCCCGTGGTCATGACCTTCCAGGAACATGGCAGCATGATATCGCAAGAATTATGGCCGTTTGCGACTTGGACAGAAACAGAACCGAAGATGGCAAAAAACTGGTTGAAGGTTATTATGCCAAAAAGGGCCAAACCGTAGATGTAAAAATGTACGACGACTACCGAGAAATGCTTTTAAACAAGGATATTGACGCGGTTATCGTTAGTACACCAGATCATTGGCATTCGCAACCGGCTATTGAGGCAGCCTTGGCAAAAAAACATGTTTACCTTCAAAAACCAACCTCTCTAACGATTGCCGAAGGCCGTCAACTGAGTGATATTGTTCACCGTCAAGGCATTACTTTACAGGTAGGAACACAGCAGCGTTCTTCTCCCCAATTTAGATATGCCGCAGAACTGGTAAGAAACGGACGCATAGGTAAAATACATACTGTGAAAGTAGGGCTTCCTGGCGATCCTGCTGGACCATTGGCACAAAGTGGTCCAATCCCAAAAGGTTTCAATTATGACATGTGGCTAGGCTCTACGCCTGAAATGCCGTATTCTGAGATGCTGGTTCACCCACAAAAGGGATACGACAGACCGGGTTGGTTACGCATGGATCAGTTTGGTGCAGGTATGATAACGGGATGGGGACAGCACCACTATGATTCCGCCGCCTGGGGAATGAATACCGAATATACAGGTCCAATTTCGGTAGAAGCGGTGGCTGAATTTCCAAAATTTGGAAGCTGGAATGTTCATGGCGACTTTATGGTCAAAGCCGAATACGAAAACGGAATAACCGTGCTTACCAGTGGTGGTTTTCCAAACGGTATAAGATATGAAGGAACAGATGGGTGGATTTTTGTAACGCGAGGTGCATACAGAGCTACGGCCTCCGATCCGATTCCTGAAAATAATGGTGTTAAATCTCTTGACGCCAGCGACCCAAAAATCCTTACCTCGGTTATTGGTAAAGATGAAGTGCATCTATACAAAAGTGACGAACAGCATGGAAACTGGTTAGACTGTATCAAATCTGGAAAAGAGCCAATTTCTCCCGTTGAGATTGGCCATAGAGCATGTTCGGTTTGCTTGGTGAGTCATATTGCTATGAAACTGCCTCGCAAACTAGAATGGAATCCTACGACAGAGCGTTTTGTCAACGACGACGTGGCCAATTCCATGCTGAGCAGACCACAGCGATATCCTTACGGAACTAACTATATTAAAATGTAATTTTGTTAGGGTCAAGTGTTCGCTTGACCCAACATTTTCTTAAAACTCTTTGTTTAAATAAATCTATTTGATTGACCATGTTAAAACCTAAACATATTCTGGGCCTTTTGGCTCCATTTGTCATCATGTCTTGTGCCACAACTGAAACCCCCGAATCTCCTTCAAAAATCAGACTAATTACTTTAGACCCCGGTCATTTCCATTCGGCTTTGGTTCAAAAATCTATGTATGATTCTGTAGACAGTACGGTTCATATTTATGCTCCAGACAGCCCGGATGTAGGTTTACATTTAGACAAGATCAACAGCTATAACAATAGGGCAGAAGAGCCCACTTCTTGGAATTCGGTTGTGTACAAAGGCACCGACTTTTTTGAAAAAATGCTTTCAGAAAAAGCTGGAAACGTAGTGATGCTGGCAGGAAACAATAAGAAGAAAACCGAGTACATTAATTCTTCCATTGAAAATGGTTTTAATGTCTTTGCCGACAAACCAATGGTTATCAACTCTGAAGGCTTTGCTTTATTAAAGAAGGCATTTAAAACAGCAGAAGAAAAGGATTTATTGCTTTACGATATCATGACGGAGCGTTTTGAGATTTCAACCATGCTTCAAAAGGAGCTTTCTCAAATTCCATCACTTTTTGGTGAATTAGAAAAAGGAACCAAAGAAAACCCAGCGGTGACTAAAGAATCTGTGCATCACTTTTTTAAGTTTGTTTCTGGTTCTGCTTTAACAAGACCATCTTGGTTTTTTGATGTGAAACAAGAGGGAGAGGGCATTGTAGATGTTACCACGCATTTAGTGGATTTAGTGCAGTGGGAGTGTTTTCCAGAACAAGTCATTGACACCAATAATGTTAGTATTTTGGAAGCCAAAAGATGGCCTACGGTATTGACGAAAGATGATTTTGAGAAAGTAACCAAAAACCCTCAGTTCCCTAATTACCTTTCGCCATACATTAAAGATGATAAGCTAGAGGTATATTCTAATGGTGAAATCAACTATACCATCAACGATGTTCATGCCAAGGTTTCTGTTATCTGGAATTATCAAGCACCAGAAGGAGCAGGAGACACCCATTATTCTATCATGAGAGGAACTAAGGCAAACCTTATCATTCGCCAAGGAGAGGCCCAAAACTTTAAGCCTACGCTATATATAGAGCCATTAGCTGCGGATATTAATGAAAGTTCCATTCAGGCCGCTATGGACGGTTTAAGCAAGGCATATCCTGGTGTGGGTTTTGAAAAAGAGGGCAAAGAATATGTGGTGACTATTCCAGAGCATTATAAAGAAGGGCATGAGGCTCATTTTGCAAGAGTTACCCAGAAGTATTTGGAATATCTACAAAACAAGAACATGCCTAAATGGGAGGTTCCAAATATGATTACCAAATATTATACAACTACAAAGGCTCTTGAAATGGCTCTAAAGGCAAATTAAAATTTATTTTAATCCTTACCCTTATGTGTAAAAAATTGGCTTTGTCGTTTTTATTGATAGCAAGCATTGCTTTCCAATCCATTGCCCAAGTAGCGTCAAAGGTGTATTCTTTTGAAAATACTCCCGCAGTAGCTTCTGGCAATCTTTTAGTAAAGACTTTTTTTGAAGGCTCTACTTTAGATTTTTCTCAGATGAGCTTGAAGGCCATAATTGCTCCAAAAAATCTTAATTACACTATTTCTAGCGAAGCTTTAGAGACGCTTGTAATCGTTAAAACAGGAGAAATAGCCTTTAGTTTAAATGGAGAAACAAAGACCATGGGAGCAGGAAGCGTGGCTTTGCTTTTGCCAAAAGAGAAATTGTTATTACAGGCCAAAAAAGAGGCGTCTTTCTATGTAATGGCTTACAAAGCTAAGAAAGAGCATAACGAAAATAGTGGCGGCAATCTATTAGAAGACTGGGAGGCGGTGGCTTACAACACCCATGACAAAGGTGGAATTAGAAAGTTTTATGACAGACCTACGGCACACTGTAAACGCATGGAAATGCACGTCACCAATTTAAACCCAGGTATTAAAAGCCATGAGCCACATACACATAGAGCGGCAGAAATTATACTGCTGACTACTGGTCAATCAGAAATGGAACTAGGCAACGACATTGTGAAAGCACAAACCGGAGATTTCTATTTTATAGAATCTGAGGTGCCACACGGAATTAAGAATATTGATTCAAAACAAATTCAATATTTCGCATATCAGTTTGAATAAAACCATTTGGTTTTAGAGAGTTTAAATAACCCAAAAAGTAAAAGGCTTGGCAGTTAATTCTGCCAAGCCTTTTTATATGTATCACACTGTGTGCTTACAAACCCAAGACCTCCACACCTTGTTTAAAAACAATATCTTTTGGAATTCCGGCTTTACTAACTCTATCTAAATCCTTTTGAAGTTCTGCTCCTACTATGCCCATCTCGTCAAACAACTTGCCTACACCCTCATAATCTCCATTTCCCTGAAGCATTAGTATTTTCTCGGATAAAGTATTCATTGCCATTTTAAACTCCTTAAAATTGACTTTATAGGTTCCTTTTTCTGGGTTATAGGTAAATGCATTTTGTTCCTTAAAATAATTGAACCTAATCATGTTTGCTTTCCCATGAGCACTAGATGCTCCAAACCTCACAGAACGAAAAATTCCAGCTAAGAAGGTGGTATAATAATCCATCAGCTCACCGTCTATTTCGCCCTTTTTATGAAGCTGCGTAACCATGTATAGTCCTAAAATATCTGCCTTACCTTCTTCTAATGCAGAGCTATGCTCTTTTAATGCCTCTCTTACTGTTCCTTTGCCGTTAATGGTATTCTTAACACCCAAACCATGAGCTACTTCATGAAACATGGTATTGGCAAAAAATGCATCAAAAGTGACATTCTTCTGTTGTTCCTTGTCAATCAAAAGTTGGTTTATAGGAATCAAAATCTTATCAAATTTGGCCCTCATGGCATTCTTAAGCTGAATTCTCCGTGTCCCTTTTGCTAACTGCACTCGCTCATCATTTGGTAAATTAATCGCTATGGTTTTCCCTCCTGAATTACAGTCACCCGCATAATAGATAACATCGTAAGCATTCAAGTCTGAATCGGTACCTGGTTTCTCTTTTTTATAAGCTTCTTCTACTGGCAAATTAGCTTGCAGCTCAGGTAGAAAAGACGCAAACTTCGCCAATCGCTCACTCCATTTCATGTCTTTTATTAAAACATAAGCCTCGTGAGCTGCCTTATAATTAAATAGTTGGTCCTCATAGTTTTCAATAGGTCCCACCACAAAATCAATCATATTTGATTTCATATTCATCCATGCCATGTCACTGGTGAAATAGTCGTCTGTAAGTAATGCCTCGGCCCTTAATTGAAGATAGTTTTTAAACCCTGGATCATCTGCCAATGCAGCAGCCTCTTTCAGTAAGTCTGCGGCCTTTCTAGTTTCTTTCTCAAAGGCCTCATGATAGGGTACGGCATATAATTCCCCTTTATCGTTTCGCTTTATCATGGTATAAAGGCTGGTTTTATCTTTATGGTCAAAAGCCTCAAACTCTTCCTTTGACATATCAGAAGGGTAATATTGAGCACCTGCTGGCTTAACGCCTGCTCCTTCTAAAAATGGTTCGTTTCCTCCAAGCCTATCCCAAGGACCGTAATTATAGCGTACAAAAGTTTTTGTTGCTTCGTCATTTATGCTATTTAGCAATGCCTCTTTATCTCCATAGGCTTCTTTCCAAAAAATGTCGTCCATGATTTTTGCGACTTCTATCAAAATTGGAATCATTTTTTTCTGATTCTCAGATAAGTGGCTTAGGTCAGCATTAAGTGTAAACTCCGCATATTCATTTACTTTTTGCTGCATTTCTGATACTCCCTTTTCTCCATTTGGAGTACAAGCAAAAAGTATACTCGCTAAAAGAATGGAGGCTATTGATTTTTTCATAGGTTATTGATTTTGAGTGTATACAAAAAACGTGAAAGAACGGCCTTAGTCAAAATAGAAATTAGAATATTGATTACGCGGCTATAGAAATAAATGCCGTTTTCTTCCGAAGCAATGGAATTGTTGATTTTAAGAGTTCTGGAAGAGCTGAACGATGTTCTAAATACAAGCTTTCATGAAAACGAATCGGAACATCATAATCAAAAGCTCTATAAACAAAAAAAGCTACCTCTTTCGAGATGGTCTTTTTGTGGTGATGGACGGTCCCGATAGCTATCGGGAGAACCGCCTACTTTAAATAGTTAACAACTTCTCTATCAGCTCTGGATATAACTTTAGGTTTTTAATATACTTCGTTGATTTCATAGACTTTATC